>JAIYCK010000265.1 GCA_027488055.1 Flavobacteriales bacterium
ACCAATCCCGTGGTATCTACATGGCCTTGGACCATGTGTCCATCTACACGCGCACCGAGGCTGATGCAACGCTCCAAGTTGACTCGGTCATTTATCTTCCAGCGCCCGATGGTCGTTTTGCGTATGGTTTCGTCAATGGCGACCACGGTGTATGTATTACCCTCGATGCGCACAACCGTCAAGCAGATCCCATTGTGTGCCACGCTTTGATCGACCTTGAGCTCGGGCGATAAGCGCGACTCTACAGTGAATATAAGATTGGTTTGCTCGTGTTCGATGTGTTGTATCACACCTATATCTTCAATGATGCCAGAAAACATAAAGTTAGATTGAGTTGCTTATTGATTGGTGTCTGAAGGTGTGGATGGATCGATCACTGTGATATGACCCTGCAGATATATCGGCACTGTGCCTGTCAAACGAATGGTGTTGACCACCAAGGTATAAAAATACGTGCCACCTGATACGGCCTCTTGGGTGTCCATATGCGTTCCGTTCCATTCAATGTTTGGATCGCTGGTCTGGAATATCAGGCCACCCCACCGATTGAATATTTGCAAATCGATGCTTTCCACGAACCGATTTTCGATAGGTAGTAAGAGGTCATTCAAATCATCATCGTTGGGTGTAATCACATTGGGAATGCTATATGCTGGACAGTTGTCGACGCAGAAGACATTGGAAAATGCGCTTTCGTTTTGATGCAACTCACCGTCTGGCCATAGGTTGAGCGAATCCACGGCGGTGATAGCATAACAACCTGCTATGCTGAATGGATTGGTGTCGGGATAATAGAACCATGCCGTATCGCTTGCTCCTGTAATCGTTGCGATGCGTTCCATGACCCCTGCCAAGGTGGAGGTGTAATACACATGATAGGCTGTCACATCATCTGTGCAGTAGTTATTTGGGTTGGTCCAACTCAAGCCATTGAAGGGCACCAAACAATCGCTGTCAATGGTCAGTGTAGGCGCACAGGGAGGTGTTTGATCGTAAGGTTGAGCGCACGCTTCTTGGCTGTTATTGATCAGCGGTGATAGGATATCGGGACTGTTATAGGAACCAGTAGATACCACCTTGTAGCAATATAGCTGGTTGTTGACAAGGTTGGTGTCCGTGTAGGCAAGAGCATTGGTGGTGCCCACCAAGTTGAAATCGTCCTCACCAGGCCCGCGTCGATAGATGTCGTATTGGGTATTGGTCCACGTCACATCAGCTGTATAACTGAGTGTCATGGAGTTGTCGCCTGGAGTCAACGTTAGATACAAGGTGGATGCCTCTTGCGCCGATGCAAGAATGGAATCGCTCGCAACTTGAATGATGTCGACGTAATAGCGATGAGCGATCTCCAAGGTATTGAGTCCATTATGGGTGAAAATGGTATCGCCCAGAAGCAAAGTGGTGAACGGATTCGTTTGGAAAATCTGGGTATCCGCGCCAATGGCACTCAGGTGGTGAAGTCGGTAAACATAAGGTCCTGGGAAATTCAAAGTATCGAGTTTGGTGGGACGTGACCATTGCACCAATACATCGCCATTGGCAGCATCGGTGCTTAATACGCTGGCGATGGTCATCACAGGAGTGTCCTTTTCCACCAAGGCACAAAACTCTTCACTCGCATAACTGATGGCGCCATCGGGCCAGCAGGTCACTACCATGTAGCAATATTCACCAGCGAAGTTGACATCTGTATCGATGAAGCTGCTGTTGGTGGCACCTTCTACTGTGGCAATCAAACTGTAGCCGGTATATTCCGGTACACCTAATTCACATTCTGATGGAGTGAAACCAAAGCTTCCTCCGCGGCGATAAATTTTATATGACACATCGTCCAAGTCATTGGGGTCAAAAGCATTGAGACAGGGTGTAGCGTCCCATGTCAGGGCGATTTGGTTGGCACCGGGGTCTGCAATGGGATTTTCTACACGCGGCGCTACGACTAGGATGTGGATGGTTTCGAAGTCAGTGAGAGGTACACCAATGGGGTCGTTGGTGGCGGTGAAGGTCACTTGATACGGCGCCAATCGGATTTCTTCGCATTGGGGAACCCAGGTAAACACCTCATTGGCCTCATTCCAGATGGCGGTATTTTCTACTGAGGTGAGAGGACCACCTGTAGCGTCGATGTCAACACTGCTATTTTGAGGATCGGTGGCCGACACTGCAAGATAAAACTGCTCGTTGATTCCGATGCAATAGGTTTCTTCCAACGGGTTGATAGCAGGCGGTTGGTTGGGACAGACGCTCACTGTGATTTGCATATCGCGAATGACAAAGCCTACAAGGTCACCGTTGCGATATTCCGCAATTTTGATGGCAATGTTGTATTCACCTGCCACCAGCGGAGTGTCCCAAGTGATGTCCCCCGTGCTCGCATCGATGGTAAAGCTATCGGCATTGGAGCTGGTAAAGTCATCGGGGGATTCCCAACCTTCTAATACTGTGGTGCCTACCCCTGTGCAAGGAACGAGGCTAAACACCAATGCATCGCCATCGGGGTCGTAAGCTACCGGGTTATGTTCCCAGATTTGGTTGATACAGGCCCGATCCAGCGGAGGGTAGAGCAGTTCCACCGAGTTGTTGTGTCCATTTTGTCCAGGCTGAATGACAAGCAAGCTTTGTATGCTGAAGACAGCCATGATAGAGGTAGAGGTTTTTCCATCCTCGCCTCCCGATTCATCGCCGTTGTTGATATTGACGATGCCACCGTTGCGATTGGGGTCTTCTACGGAAATATAAAAGGCGCCAGGACCGCTGTAGGTGTGTTCGCCTTCGTACATGTTTTTTTTGGTGTCATTGCCGATGTTCTCTCCATCCCCAGATCCATTGGTGCGCCAGAGACTATCGAGTTGGGCATCTGTGATATTGCTGGGTTCGTCGCCCCATCTGATTTTGAGATAAGGCCGGTCTGCCACAGCACTTGCCTTGGTATATGTCGTGATGGTGATTCGGTAGGTATTGCCTTGCAAATGCGCATAGGTGATTTCCCCCGCTCGATTATGAGTAGCTAGGAGGACCGTGGTTTGGATGAGCAGGCAAAGTGCTAGCCAACTACCACGCACATATGCACTGAAGGCATGCGACATACTTTTCACGAAGATAGGGCTTTTTTGAATCGTCATGCGTGGGTCCAACAGCGCGATTCAGTTGCCTCTTCTATAACGACTCTAAAGTGGGGTGTTTAGTTCGTTAGGATGCACATAAATTAACAAAAATCAATCATTTTTCGCATCTCAGAGATGGGATTTGAACAAAAAAAAGGAGAACCACATGGGTTCTCCTCGTATCATCTAAGCTCTAGCTTATTTCAATTCTTTTGATCCGCTCATCACGGTGACACAACCTTCGTGGATGCTTACTGCGTTTTTCTGCGCAGGCACTTTCAACTTAACAATCAATTGCTGTGTGTTGGTCATTTTGAAATCGAATTTCTGTTTGGCGTCAGACGAATCACCTTTGTAGATGAGTTCTCCGTTGGTGTCAGACACTTCGTATTCTACCACGCCCAAGATAGGGTGAGCACATACGAGCAATCTGTATTCTTTGCCTCCATAAAAAGTAAGGAGCAATTCAGCCTCATCGCCGGGCACCAAGGTGGCGCTGTTGTAATTGTCGTTTTGCACATATCCATCCAACAGGGGAAGGCAGTGGTTTTTGGTGAACGGGCGGCACTGAGCGATTCCATCTAGTGAAATCAATAGGCTCAAGGCGAGTATGTATTTAAAAATTTTCATCGGTTCTAAAGATTTTTAGTGGGTGTAGTTCTTGTCTTTGTAGCTTAAACAGTGGTGTATTTTTTACGGAGCTCCTGTGCTTTGGTTGCAATCTTTTGCAATGTTTCGGGAGAAATTGTCACACTGTTTGTGGAGCCAATCACTACGGTACCTTTCTCATCTTTGGTCACGTTGGTTTTGCCTTTGGCATCGCTGCTGGCATTGTAGATTTCACGCAAAGCCAATAGGTCGGCCTTCATGTCGCGCAAATTGGGGCGGTCACCGAATTTTTCATAGTAGTCCACCAAATTGTTGAGCGCGTATTTCTGCTCGGCAATGCGTTGGACCATTTCGGGACTGTTTTCGCTATAGAGTGTGCTCAAATACAGCGCCTCCAACCATCCGCCGGCCACAACCAAGGCAGAGATTTCGATGCGTTGATTTTCTTTCAGGTAACCATTGAGGTCCATGTACGCTTCCGAAACGATGGATAGCAATGAGTCGCGGTTTTCTTGATTTTGATCCAATCGTTCGATCAGTTCGCTCGTAAGAGCGCCGTCTACACCCATTTGCTTCGCCAATTTTTGGGCAGACGCAAAGTACTCCATGGTCACTTGTTTCTGATCGAAGATGGCGGCATAGCTCAGGTCAGCACCATAAATACCGAGGCTGATGGCTTGGCGCGCTTCGCCTGTATATTTATCTACATTGGTGCTAGGTGACAATACATTTTTGTCGAAACTATATCCTTTCTCCTTGATCAACGCGGCCATTTCAACCGGGGATGGAATAGAGAAGAATATTTTTTGTAATTCTTTGATACGCGCTTCCTCGATACTGTCTTTGGCAGCATTCATGGCTGGATTGGGCGTGTTGGGTTGAGATTCTCCGCAGCTGATCACAAGGGCACTTAAAATCAGGGCGGCACTCAGAGTGAGCAGAAATCCGCTGGCTTTAGTTTTTAGCATAATAAGGACTATTTTAAGGGTGGTGTACAAAACAGACTAAAATAAATTAATCGGTGAAATTTACGTTTTCAGCTCCTCTTACGGCGCAGCGCGAAAAATAGTTTTGAAATGGAAGCTGTTTATTCGATTTTTTTTTAACCCATTGATAGTGAGTTTCGGCGTCCTACGTAATTAGTATCACCGACATCGCTTTAGCGCCCTTTGACCGGCTGCCTATGTGAGCATATGGGTTGGACATCGAACCCGTTGTATTTTTGATCCCACCATGGTCCCATAGTTTAATGGATAAAACAAGCGTTTCCTAAACGCTCGATGTGAGTTCGATTCTCGCTGGGACTACCTAGAATACCCGTGCCATTGTGCCCGGGTTTTTCTTTTTTGGGAACTCGCTTGCCTCAAGGCCTGTCCTTGGTCCCTCATGTTCGCGTATTGTTGGTGATCGCGCAATTTCGCTGAAGCCCTTGCTTTGGGCCTTTCTTCAGCGCAGGATAAATATTGGAGCACCCTTACAGCCTTGTGGTTCATTAGATGATATTAAGCACTGCAGGTCGCGGCTTATTCATCATTACTCGAATCGTATTCAAAATAATTTCAAATTTTTCACCCATTGTAAATCCATTACAATGCGAGGGGTGTGTTTTGTCTGCACAAACAACGACATACACACGTACCTATGACTACTATCAACAACCCCGCTGAGGTGCGCAAGCACATCGAAAGTTTTGCACGTCCCAATGGCTATAGTCCTTATGCCTGGAACGTAACCAAACGCATCGCCCAAGAGATTTGGGACTGCCACTTGGCAGGTCGATCTTACTCGCGCCCCGTCAATTTTATGTGCAACGAGTTCTACCAAATGATCCAAATGCCGGAAACGGGAGAGTACATCATCCCACGTGCAGGTTTCAAAATGTATGGGGCCTGAGGCGCTGGAGGTGCAACACTCAAAAAAAAGAAGGATTTCACTTTCTGGGTTTATATTCGCTCTATGTTGAACCTAAACCTACGAGATCTGAGCGACATGCGTGTTACCACCTTTCAAGCCAGCCTTGCTACCCTGTGCACACTTCCCTCTGATAGAAGGGTGCGGTCTGCACACACCATTGGAAGAATAGCTTGTTTGCTGTTGGTCTGCCTATTGGATATCGATGCCGCAGCGCAATACATCATGCAAGGCCGTGTGGTGGATGCTGCCAATAAGGAGGCGTTGGTAGGAGCTGTCATCCGCTTGGGAACAGGAGGCGCCACTGCGGATTTGGACGGCAATTTCGAATTCAACTACACCCCGAATGGCAACGATACGATCTACATAAATCACATCAGTTACGAAGGCGCTAGGATACCGCTGGCACAGTGGCCCACCTATCAAGGCACTGTAGCATTGCGCATGCTACCAGCGATGTGGAACGTGGTGGTGGTGTCAGCTGGAAAATTTGAACAAAAAATTGGCGAAGTCACTGTCAGCATGGAGGTCCTCAGTGAGGACTTGGTGCGCGATAAAAATGCAATCACAGCAGACGAGGCGGTGCAGCAAGCACCTGGCGTGCATATCATCGATGGTGAGCCGCAAATTCGGTCGGGGAGTGGATACTCCTTCGGCGCAGGCTCGCGGGTGCAAATTTTGGTAGACGATCTGCCCGTGCTGAGCGGCGATGCGGGTCGACCCAGTTGGGGATCCTTGCCCATCGAGAATCTTTCACAAATAGAAATTATCAAAGGAGCTAGTAGCGTGCTCTATGGAAGTTCTGCTTTGAGCGGAGTCATCAATATGCGCACTGCTTATCCTGCCGATACCGCGCGCACGGTATTTACATTGTTTCATGGCATGTACAGTGATCCTGAGGAGGACTCAGCTAAATACTGGACGGGGACACCGATGCGCTCGGGCCTCAGCTTCTTGCATTCTCAAAAGTTTGGTGCATGGGACGTCGTCTTGGGTGGCAGCTACCTTGGTGATGATGGACATTTGGGTCCGATCAAGGAAGAGGGGCAGTCCTTCGAAAAAGGATACAACCCGTTCACCGCAGATCGCTACTACGCCACCTCCCGTGGACGTCTGAATGCCAACATTCGCCGTAGATCCAAACGGGTAGAGGGACTGAGTTATGGCATCAATACAAATTGGGGGATGAGCAATTCGCTGGCCACCTTGCTATGGGAGAATGTCAACGATGGACTTTACAGTGCGTATGATGGCAGCGCTACACGCACCAAACAATTGATTGGTACGGTGGATCCTTTCATACAATATTTCAACTCAAAAGGAGGCAAACATACACTTCGCTCGCGCTGGCAAAGTCTCGACAATGACAACGACAACGACCAAGGGAATTTCAGCGATGTGTATTATGGCGAATACCAATACCAGCAAAATTGGGATAGCCTAGGTCTCACGCATTTTACGACCACCGTGGGCGTGGTGCGCATCCATACCGATGCACGCGGACAGTTGTTTTCGGGTGGCAATACCAATGGCCGCAACCAAGCGGACAATACGTCGGCGTATTTGCAACTCGACAAAAAGTTTGGTAAGCGTCTGCATGCCAGTGCGGGCGTGCGGTACGAACAATTTGCCATCAACGAAGAAACGTCATCCAAACCGGTGTTTCGTGCGGGCATCAACTATCAGTTAGCGAAGGCAACGTATATCCGCAGTTCGTATGGACAAGGCTACCGCTTTCCAAGCATCGCCGAGAAGTTTATTGTAACGGGGGTTGGTGCCATCAATATTTTTTCCAATCCCGAGCTGCGGCCTGAGACATCGAGCAATGTGGAAATCGGCCTGAAACAAGGTTTTAAGCTAGGGTCCTTCATGGGCTATCTCGACCTCGCCGCGTTTGAGCAACAGTTTGATCAATTTGTAGAATTTACCTTTGGTCAATGGACCAAGCCTGTGTTTGCTCCGGGCGTTCCCCTGCAAGAGGCCTTACAAAAGTCGTTTGGCTTCAAGAGTGTCAATACTGGTCAAGCGCGCATCAGGGGGGCCGAGATCACGATCATGGGCGAAGGCAAATGGAAGAAAATGAAGGTCCAGGCCTTGGCGGGTTATACCTATACCTTACCGATATCGCTCACGCCCAACTATGCTTATGGCGAAAATCAAGGATCGCCACCCACGGATATCAACTACCTCAATACCAGCAGTGATACCACGAATCATTTGCTCAAATACCGCATGCAGCATCTCGTAAGAGCCGACATCGGCGTACAAGCCTCCAAGTGGAATGCAGGTGTTAGCATGCGCTATAATAGCCACATGCAAAACATTGACAATGCCTTTCAAGAATTGGAGGACATGATTCCAGCTTTGTTCAATCCGGGCATCAATACCTGGCGTCAAGAGCATACCGATGGGGATTATGTGATCGATGTGCGTGTGGGTTATACCTTTCTCGCCAAACATCGCGTGGCTCTGGTGATCAATAACCTGCTCAATCGCACGTATGCCATTCGTCCTTTGGCCATTGAGGAACCAAGGGTTTCGGTCTTGCAATACACACTTTCTTTCTAACTTGCCCCCGTGAAAATCATCGGAATCATTCCAGCGCGCTTCGCCAGTACTCGGTTTCCGGGAAAACCATTGGTGGATATTCAGGGCACCTCCATGATCCATCATGTGCTCCAGCGCGTCCATGCGGCGGGTCTTTTTGATGGTGTATGGGTGGCCACCGATGATGCGCGCATCTTGGAACATGTGGAATCATTGGGTTACCGAGCCATCATGACTTCGTCCGACCATCCGAGCGGCACCGATCGCTGTGCCGAGGCACTTGCCAAGTGTGGAATGCAGGCTGATGCTGTCGTCAATATCCAAGGCGATGAGCCCTTAGTACATGCCTCTCAATTGGAACGTTTGGTACAACTCATTGCCGAGCCGCAAGTAGACATCGCCACCTTGATTAAACCGATTTCGGAGTCAGCGCAGGTATGGGACCCCAACAAGGTCAAGGTAGTCACCGATATTCATGGCAAGGCCTTGTATTTTAGTCGGCAAGCCATCCCCATGGTGCGTGGGGCAGCCGAGCAAGATTTGCTGACCAATCATACTTACTTCAAGCACTTGGGCCTTTATGCCTATAAAACAGAGGTCTTGCGTCAATTGGTGGAGTTGCCTGTGTCCAGCTTGGAACGCGCAGAATCATTGGAACAGCTGCGGTGGTTGGAACATGGTTTTCAGATTTACACCGGCCTCACGCACATCGAAACGCCCGCCATCGATACACCGCAAGATCTGGCGAGTTTACTGTCGAATTGGCCCGAGGAATAAGCATTGCGATTCATTGCCAATGCGTTGCGCAGGTGAACGACCTGGCCGCTGTTTTGGATGATGAAATTCGAGATTTTTTCAATAACTTTGTCCCATGCGTCTTGAAAGTTTTGTGTTGGAATTGTTGTATCATCACGATTGTGTGGTTGTACCTCAATGGGGTGGTTTGGTGGCTAATTATCGCCCCGCGCGCTTGAATGCGGTGACACATGTGATCGCCCCTCCTTCCAAGCACATTGGCTTCAACAAAAATCTTATCACGGACGATGGCCTGCTCGCACATCATATGGGTTTGGTGCTAGGTATTACCCATGCCGACGCATCGGAGCTCATCGCACGAGAAGTGGCTGCAACCAAGGCTCTGATGCAATCAAATGGCCGCGTGATATGGGAGAAAATTGGTGTCTTTTATAGCGACATTCAAGGATCCTTGCAGTTTATGCCACAAGATCAAGAGAATTTTTTGCTCTCTTCTTTTGGCCTCTATCCGATACAACTCAAAGCCCTTGAGCGCAGCCAAAGTCCTGAAGCTACCCCCGTCATTTCACTTCAACCAGCCGGTAATCGCCTTTGGAATTGGAAATATGCGTCTGCAGCGTTGTTGCCGATGATAGTAGCCGGTGGATTGTGGTGGGCCTCCCATCAAAATCCTTCAGGTGGCATGAATTGGGCATCGCTCAATCCATTTCGAAGCAACGCTGTGAGTTCCGCATATGTCCCACGTGTGATCAATGATACATGGCATTACGAAGCCCCTGTGAATGATACTCCGCTGCAAATTGGGATTCCGCTTCCAAACGTTATGGAAGAGGCAGCTCCCGCAGCGAAGCCTGTAGTTACCGCAGCGCCTAAGAAGGCACTTTCGGGTTATGCCGTTATCGGTGGTGCTTTCAAGGTCAAAGACAACGCGGATCATTTTTTGGCTCAGTTGAAGTCCGAAGGATTTGAAGCACGCATGGTGGGTAAGTCATCTGCTATTCATTTGGTGGCGTATGGCGTGTACGCAAGCCGGCAAGAGGCTGCCAATGCGGCTGCCAATGTGCGAGCTGCAGGTGGTAAGAGTGCATGGATCAAAACCTTGCCCAATGCCCGATAATCCTTCTTTCTCTGGAGTAAAGCATATCATTTTTGACTTTGGCGGAGTGCTTTTCAATATTGATTATGCCCTTCCGATACAAGCGTTTGCCCGTTTGGGATACCCAGACTTTGGTCATCTATATGCGCAAGCAGCCCAAAATCAATGGTTCGATGATCTCGAGACAGGACGCATCAGCAATGAGCAGTTTTATGCTTATCTGCAAACCTTTGTGCCCCATGCAACGCACGCCCAAATAGTGGAGGCTTGGAATACCATCTTGCTTCATTTGCGTGTGGAAGAAGTGCAATTTATACAATCGCTGCGGGATGCGGGGGTTCGTACTTTCTTGTTGAGCAACACGAATGCGATTCATGTGGAGGTGTTCGAGCAAATGATCGACCGCGAAATGGGCCTGTCCACTTTCCGTGCGGCCTTCGAAACGATCTACTATTCCAATGTCATCGGCCTCAAGAAACCCTATCCTGCTACATTTTTGGAAGTGTGTCGTTGGAATGACCTCGAGCCTTCAGAAACCTTGTTCATAGATGATAGCATTCAGCACGTGGAGGGAGCGCGCCAAGCAGGCTTACACGTCCATCATTTATTACCTCACGAGCGTATCAGCCAATTGTTGGTAGGTTTCGGTCAGCGTCCTTAATACGTTCTTTCATTTTGATTTTCAATATTCAGGCAACTTCTGTTGTAGGGTTTGCGTCTACTAAATGATAATACCCTTACGGATGAAAACATTCTCACTCACGCTATGCGTAATCTTCTGTTGTTCGATGGGCCAAATAGCGGCTCAAAACGATCTGCGCTTAGGGGTGAATGCAGCACCGTTGGTTCGTCAATTTTTCAATCTGAGCGATGAGCCAGCAGCGTTGAATCCGTATATTTTAATAGCGGAATACAAGTTGAGCTCTTTTGGGCTGCGCGGGGGTGTTGGTTTCAACAATTCATTCGATACCCAATTGCCAGATAGCAACGAGGGAACTCCCGAAATCGAAACCACATCCAATGCCATGAATTTCAGAGTAGGTTATGTGGGCTATCGTCCCTTGGCCAATAAATGGCAATTGAAATACGGTGCGGATGTTTTTTATTGGAATACTAAATCGGATATCACTACCATTATGACAGATTTTTTTGGGAATCAGCAAACCGCTCAAGCCATGAGTGCGACGAATGAATATGGTGTGAGTCCTTTTCTTTTTTTGCAGTGGAATATCAACGACCGATTGAGCCTCGCCACTGAGGTGCTTGCTTCGGTGAGTTTTGCCAATGATCTGGTGCAAGAAGAAAACTCGCAATTTCCCGAATTCAATGACACCGACGAAAGCAATCGCATTGCATACAATATTTTGCCGCCAACAGCGCTATTTTTGATCTACCGTTGGTAATATTTACTTTTAGACACACCCTTTACCATGAACATGAAAACACAGGTTTTTTTAGGAGTTGCGCTCACCTTGATGGTGTTTGCGTGCAAAAAGGATGAAACGGCTGCCTTGGTGCGCGTGCCACAATTGCCCACCACCACGGATAAGTATGCAGAGGCTGCCTCAGGCTCTTTCGTGACCAATGCCACCGCCGTCGACAATCAAAAAGCGACCTTGGGACGTGTGCTTTTCTACGACACTCAACTTTCGGTAAACAACAGTGTAAGTTGTGGTAGCTGTCATCACCAACAGAAGGCTTTTGCCGATGTAGGCGCTTCTAGCACTGGTTTCGGCGGAGGAAAAACAACGCGCAACACGCCTGCAATCGTCAACGCATCGATGCAATCTTCCTATTTCTGGGACATGCGTGAGAGCAATCTCCAAAACATGGTCACACAACCTATTGCCAATCACTTGGAAATGGGGTTGGAACAACCTGACTATCTCGTACTTAAGCTCAAGAATTTGCCTTATTATGAGTCTTTGTTCACCAACGCATTTGGTGACGGAACGATCAATAGCAGTCGCATAGGCGAAGCATTGTCGCACTTTGTGTCGGCCTTGGTAAGTGTCCGCACAGAATTTGACGCCAATGTCAGCACCAATTTTGCGGGCTACAGCGAATTGGAAGAAATGGGCCGTCAATTGTTCTTCAACGAATTGCCCTGTGCACAATGTCATGGGGGAGATAATTTTTCGGGCTGGGGAAGTATAGCTGAGAACATTGGACTGGACGACCATTACAGCGATCCTGGAGTACCAGGTCAAGATTGGATGACTGGCGAACAACGCAATGGCTGGTTCAAAGTACCTTCTTTGCGCAATGTGGCCCTGACTGGCCCTTATATGCACGACGGCCGTTTCAATACCCTCGAAGAAGTTGTGGAATTTTATAATTCAGGTATACAAGATCACGATCAACTGTCTTTTGCCTTGCGCGAAGGATGGAATGGCGGCGGACCAAATACGGACATTTTCTCCCCCAATGTGGATTCACCACCGCTGCGTATGAATCTCACCACGCTTGAAAAAAATGCATTGGTGGCCTTCTTGCATACCTTGACCGACGAGCAATTGATCACCTTGCCCATGTATAGCAATCCGTTTGTGTTGGCTGAGAACCAATGAAGCGCTTTACACGCATACAAGCCTTGACTCCTTTGGTTGCTTTTGCGGTGACCATGGCAGTGATTCTGTTTGGTGCGGCGTGCAATAAGGCTGAGGAATCCGATTTGCCAGCAGACGAATTTCCAAGTTATATCATTATTGGCCGTTATACCCAAGCGAGTTGGTGCGCAGGTGAAACATGCATTGAGACGTTTAAAATTGATCCCAACGGTCTTTTTGAGGACTCCAACGACTTCTTGCCCAGTGCGGGTGCTTTTTACAATGGACAATTCGATATGGAGCTTTCGACTGCCGATTATGAGCAAATCTTGCAGGTCCTCGAGAATAAAAACTACGAGCCCTTGTTTGACCTTTCGGACGAGTCTGTCGGAAATCTCTTCCCTGATAACTTCCATTTCTATTTTGAATATAAGTCGGCTACGATCCACCGCTCATGGCTCATCGATGCGAGTTTTGATGGATCTGTGCCGCAAGCTGTTCAGCCCTTGCTCAACGACATGAATCTCATTTTGCAAATTGCGCAGTTCTGAAAGAAGAAAGTATCTCCTGTTAGCGTCAAAGCATTTCTTCGGTGCGCCTATTCTTTTCGAGATGTATTGAATGGGAATGGTTAAATTTGCCCTGACCCATTACCTCCACATCGTGTCTTTGAATATTTTATTAGTAGATGATCATGCCCTCGTGACCGATGGTATCCGCGCCTTGCTTCAAGGTGAAAACCGCTTTACCATCAAAGGAGAGGCAAACAATGGCCAAATGGCCTTGGAGATGCTCAACATCTTGAAAATTGATTTGGTCTTGATGGATATCGACATGCCTATTATGAATGGCATTGATGCCATTAAACAAATCAAAAAGGACTTTCCGATGGTCAAGGTTGTTGTGCTGACGATGCACGATGAAAAAGCTATGATAACAAAACTCCTGAACCTTGGCGCTGACGGATATTTGCTCAAAAACTCCTCCAAGCAAGAATTGATTCATTGCATCTTGGGCGTAGCCAATGACGAGCGATATATCTCATCGGAGGCCACAGCCATCTTGCTTCGAGTGGATGAATCAAAATCCAATGCGGGTCCGCTTTCACAACTCACAGAGCGTGAGATTGAAATTGTGAAACTTATTGCGGAGGGGCATAGCAACAAGGAAATTGGCGATAAACTCTTTATTTCTCATCGCACGGTGGATACCCATCGCACCAATCTCATGGGGAAACTTGGTGTACATAATGTAGCTGGTATTGTCAAGTTTGCTATTGTCAATGGCTTACTTGAGGGGTAAAATCACTTCGTAATGCTCGGTGACATTTTTTCAAAAAAAATTGTCACATAGTGGGCAGTTGGTTCTTTTTCTTGCTAGGTTATTCATGTTCGGTATTGTCAACAATCGGCATTTGCTCGGATCGGTTTGAAAGTGCAGTAAGCATGGCGCAATTGTTTCGTCGCAGTGGGTTGGAAAGCGCGATTCCAACGTCATAACGATTTCCTTTGTTGAATTTATGGTGCTTATTTTTAACGAGTTGCAGTTTTTTTTTCACAAAAATGAAACTCTTTTAGGAGACCCAGCGTTCAAAACCTTGTAAGTTCTCATGTAGAGATATTAGATAGTTTAATTGTTTTCATTTATTACCATTGAAGGCCATCCAACGGGATGGCCTTTTTGGTTTTTATAGCGTCAAGAATAATGGGCATCTTAAACATTCTTAAGAACCGATCAGGTCAAATCGTACAGGAATGGTTTTTCGCACGCGCACGGGCCTACCATTTTGCATCCCTGGCTCCCATTTGGGTAATTTTTGGATGGTCGATAGGACACTGGATTCGAGCTGACGGCCATTGGGGATACCACGTACAATCTCGATCATATCCACATCTCCGGTGGGCATTACCACAAAACTGACATAAATAGTGCCTTGCACTCCCCGCTCAATACTCTGCTCATCATACACAACATGGCTGCGGATGAAAGCCATTAGAGCCTCATCGCCGCCTGGGAACTTGGGCATAAACTGGAGCACCTCATATACAAGGGGTGCTGTATGTGCAGTACTATCGATAGCCGATGTGGAGGTGCCAGTGCCACCGCCTCCCACTGGTCCTTGCAGTCCCCCTTGTGCATTGGGATCTTCTGGCCCAATCGAAGGAGGAACTGACAAGTCAGGAATATCTTCGATGGGTTGCTCAACAATGCGCACTTCGACATCTTCTACAATTGGAGCGGCTGCCACAGCCCGCTTTGGAGCAGGCTTTTCTTCTTGGATGGGATCCATTTTTTCGGTCAGTGTAACGTCAATCAATTGAATGGAAGGTGCAGCGTCTGGCGGTGGAATGGCATGGCTAGCCCGTGCGAGGGCATAGCAACCGCCACCGATCAATCCTACACTGAGCAGCATCGCATAAAATAAATTGACGTGATGCTCGCGCCGAAGCGCATAGGCTCCATATTCGTGGTTGCGCTCTTGAAATACGAGATCATTCCGATGGGAGGCAAGCACATTGCTCCACCCAAAGTCCAAACTAAGAAGGAAAATTGCCAGTGCGGCGATAATGAAAATGGTTAGCATATTGAATCGGTTTTAAAGGTTTATCTTCTGCTTGATGAAGCGATAAAACCGATCCAATATTTTGGATGCTGCGCGCAATCGGCCGCTAACTATGTCCTAAAATTACCTGTCTAAGCAAATCAATTGGACGGCATTTTGATAAAACGTTGGGCAAAAGAACCCCTTGCATTGGTATGAATCATATGATATGTGCCTGGGGCCAATTCATCCAATGAAAGCTCTATGGTGCTTGAATTTAACCGTGCAATCTGAACGATGACCCGTCCATTGACATCGGTGATCGTGAGCGATCCGGGCGATGCGTCCAATAACCGAACGTTTATTCGGTCGATGGCAGGAGTAGGATATAATTGGAAGCTTGCAGCGTCTAATTCATCGATCCAAACATCGAGGATGGAGAAGCTAGTATCGAACATACAGCCTTGATCATCCGTCACGATCAAATCATAGGTGTCTTGCGCCAGATTGAGGTTATCTGCGCCCGTGGCTTCATTGCTCCAGAGATAGCTATAGGGTTCGGTGCCTCCTATCATATTCACTGCAATGCTGCCATTGGCGCCATCGTTGGCATTGGTCAACACAAAGCTTTCCAACGTCAAAGGGGTCGGCTCGTTGATCACCACATTGGTCAATACGGTGCATCCCAATGTATCGTCGATCACGAGGGGGTAGGAACCAGCGGAAAGGTTGGTGGTTTCTACCACCGCGAAGTAAGCGTAATAGGGCATGGTGCCTCCTGTAACTTCCCAAATAACGGATCCATCTCCTCCGTCGAAGCACGACACATCTTGTGTTTCGATAGTGACGATCAGTGGTGCGGGAGCTGTTACTTCGTAAACGCTTGTTGCAGTGCATTGTCCATTGTAGTAGGCTGTAAATCCATAGGAACCAGCTGTCAGTCCTGTGAGATTTACTCCGTAAATTCCATTGCTCCAGACGAGGGAATCAACTGGTGCGCTAGGGATCACGGAAATTATGCCGTTTGCGGAGTCGTGACAGGTGGCATTGATGACGGTCGCATTGAGTTGGATTTCTGAGGCAGCGATGATTTCAATGGAGTCCGCAACGGGGCAAAACCCAGCGCTGCTCAAATCGTAAAAATACCAACCGGGTAGCAGGTTTACGCGCTCCAATTGAGTGGATCCATCCTGCCATTCGATCGCACTGTTTTCCGCCGTGGTGATGGTAATGTTTCCAGTATTGAGCGAGGCACAAATCGGCTGATTGACCTCGATGGTGTAGTCGATGTTGGCATTGATTTCAATGGCGATGGAGTCGTTAAATACATAGCCATTGCTGTCAGTCACTGTCACACTATAGATTCCTGGCTGAGAGATCCACAGGCTATCATTGGTGGATCCATCATTCCATACGATGGTGGAATAGGAGCCTGCTTGAAGCAGCACAGGATCGGTACAGAGGCCGACTGCGCTTGCGATGATTTGATAATTGGTGGATTGCCCTTCGATCAATTGCAATGTTTGATCGGCCGCGATGTTGTAAATTTTTTCTACCAGTCCTCTCGGCCAGGTGATAATAAGGCTATCGATTTCTGTCGCACTGCCTAAGCTGAGAATTTCCTGTGCTGAATGTTGAGTCAGATATCCTTCACCGCACCGCGTGTATTTCATGTATCGATTGCCGTCGACATAATAGTCAATGGTTGTGCCGATGGCATCGCGGTTGCTATAGGTGCCTTGCAATTGTAGCTTGACCCAGTGATTGTCGTTGGGAATACCTTGATAAAGAAGATAACTGGTGTCACCAGTGCATGTCACGCTCAAGTCCCAAAATCCGTCGTTATTGAAGTCTCCTTTGCCCGCGGCGTAGGTGAATAGTTGAGAGGTGTTGATCGACTCGATTCCTGCATCGGAAAAACTTCCGTCACCATTGTTGCTATAAAAAAAGTCTTGATTCAACACATTGGTTGCAGTGGCTACGTAGATATCGTCCCACGTGTCGTGGTCATAGTCAACCCAAGTGCCTGCCCAACAAAAGGAGTTGACCTCGACATTGGCCGCAGCGCTCGTATTGGTAAAGGTGAGATCGCCATTGTTGGTCCACAAAAAATTGGGGCTCAATGCATCCGTCACATAGATGTCCCAATCCGAATCGTTGTCGAAGTCGGCAATACCGATGTTCATGCTTTGGGCATTGGTAGCCACTCCAGCAGCTGGGGCCACGTCGGAAAAACTGCCATCTTGATTGTTGATGTATAAACGATTGCTTTGGTTGTTGTCATTGATCACATATAAATCGGGCCATTGGTCGTTGTTGAAGTCTTGCCATGCTGCTTGGAAGGTAAGTGAACCCAAATCGGCCACTCCGGCTTCTACCGATACATCGGTGAAGGTGCCGTCTTGGTTGTTGTGACACAAAAAATTGCGGCTACTTCCCAATGTGCTGTATGAACAAATGTGTACATCCAACCAACCATCGCGGTCGTAGTCGCCCCAGGTACAACCGTATATGTGGGTCAATCCATTTTGTATGATTCCTAGATTGGACGTGACATCATTGAACACCCAATTTCCATCGTTACGGAATAAGCGGGTAGTTCCGCTGCGCTTGGTCCATAGCAGATCGGCGTCACCGTCGTTGTCGTAGTCTACCCAAGTGGCCATTTTTGAATCATGCGTAAACGGGAATATTTCCATTCGCTCGAAACCCTCTCCTTGCAGATTGCGATACATCACAAGTGAGTCGTTGGAACTGCAGTAGGTGAGGTCATCCCAACCGTCCTTATCAAAATCATAAAAACTCATGCCCATGCCCAGCACACTATTGCCTGTGTTGCGCATATCAATGCCATTGTCAGCGCCGACCTCTATGAAACCTTGCGCCAAGGTGAGGTGTGTACTCAAAATGAGGCATGTCGCCCAAGTAAATATTCTGAAATTCATATCCTTACTACAATTGGTTTCGCTTTTCCACCCGCAGAGGGGTCGCATGTATGGATACAAATGTACCCTTCCACTTTTCGTGTGTAACTTTGCGCCCTCCAAGTAATGAACCTTTTGCTTTGAATAAGGTTGCATAGGAATATCGAACCACCATTTATAGAAATATTTTATGATCAATACAAGCACTTCGGCTTCACTCTTTGAGAAGGCAAAAACATTGTTTCCTGGCGGTGTCAATTCGCCGGTACGTGCATTCAAAAGTGTGGGCGGACACCCGCTTTTTTTTGCCAAAGGAGAAGGTGCCTATGTATGGGATGAGGATGGCAATCGTTTTTTGGATTTTTGCTGTTCATGGGGCCCATTGATCTTAGGCCATGCGCATCCGCATGTGGTCAAGGCCATCAGCGAAACCGCAGCCAAAGGTTCCAGTTTTGGCGCTCCCACACGCCTCGAAAATCAATTGGCAGAGCTGATCCTGAGCAATCACCAGTATGTAGAAAAAATACGATTTGTGAGCAGCGGAACAGAGGCGGCCATGAGCGCGATACGATTGGCGAGAGGATATACTGGTCGCGATAAGATCATAAAATTTGAGGGTTGCTATCATGGTCATGTCGATAGCTTGTTGGTCAAAGCCGGAAGCGGGCTTGCCACATTAGGGACTTCCTCTTCGGCAGGTGTTCCACAAGCGTATGCCAACGAAACCATTGTGGTGCCATTGAATGATATCGACGCATTGGAGAGGGCCGTAGCTCAGTATAAAAATGAAATTGCCGTGATTGCTATTGAGCCCATTCCAGCGAACAACGGTTTGTTGCTGCAGGACGGTGAGTTTTTGCGGTATCTGCGCGCGTTGTGCACCCGCGAACAAATTCTCTTGCTATTTGATGAGGTGATCAGTGGATTTCGTGTGGGTTTTGAAGGTGCGGCGGGTTATTACGGCATTCAGCCAGATGTGATATGTTTCGGTAAAATCATTGGCGGAGGCATGCCTGTGGGTGCTTATGCATCCTCATCTGAGGTCATGGCGCATGTGGCGCCTGAAGGTCCTGTCTACCAGGCGGGGACGCTCAGCGGAAATCCTGTGGCCATGGCTGCTGGATTGGCCCAACTCACCGAGTGTTTGCGTCCAGGTTTTTATGAAGAATTGCGCGAAAAAACGGATTTTCTGGTGACCAATGTAATGGCTCATGCACAAGCCAAAGGATATGCCTTCCACATGTTCAGTATGGGGAGTATATTTTGGGTGTCCTTTGATGCATCAAAGGCGATTCGCCGCATGGATGAAATCAATGAGACTGGTGTAAAACGCTTTGCACCCTTTCACAAAGCTTTGTTGGAGCGAGGTGTATATCTCGGACCTAGCGGATATGAAGTAGGCTTCATTTCGCAAGCCCATACCAATGCTGATATTGAAATGGCCATCACCGCTATGCAAGAGGCATTGGACGTGGCTTACCAAGTGGATTGAAGCAGGTGGAGCATGGTCATCCAAATGATGCCGCTATCGATGAGCAAGGTGGATCTTGAATAGGAGAGTTGGTGTATATATTTCGTAAGCAGAATTATGTATGCGCTTGTAGCTAGCCATACTAGCCATTGTGATGGTGCAAGTTGGGGATAGTGAAGATAATTGTAACAGAGCATGCCAACGAGGCACCAGCCTCCTATGACCCAAGGATTCACCAGATGGGCAATTGTGCGAATGGTGAGTTTGTCGGATGATTTATCGCGCAGATCACTGAGCAGCGAAAGTCCGAAAACTAGCATGAAATCAGCAAAAAAGTAGGGTAGGTTTTCAGACGAAGGTGACAACACCAAAGCTGCGGTGCAACACGTCCAGGCCAAAGCTATACACAAATTCTTCACGATGGGAATATTGCGCAGATGCAAAGGCTCGCGCTGCATATATAACCAGGTAATGCCTCCTGCTAATAGGATAGAAGGCGGAAAACCAATCCAAAAGAAACAAAAAAGAAGGATGGTGAGCAGTACTCCTTTTTCATATTTGAAACGTTGCAGACTTCTATCTTGGAAGGCGCGATAACCAAGCCAAACCAACACAAAACTTTCGAGACAATGCACCCAAGTGGCTTCCATTCGGAGGGCGTGCACGTAAACCATCAGCGCACCTCCCAGACTCAGGACCAGTGGAGTGCGTTGTAAGAAAGCCTCAATAGACCGAAGCACCATTGTTGATCAATAGAGATAAGATCAAACCCAAGGCAGCACCGGCATAGCCACCTTCAGCCGCTCGCAGCAATTTTTTAGATCGAGCAGGCGCTTCATATCCTGCCGCATAATAATCGTTGTACATGTATTTGGGATCGCGCATGCTTTTGTGGTCAATTTTGATTTTGCCAATGTATTGTCCGCCCATGTACAAAAGAGTTGGCAGAAAAACGGTCGCCCAACCATCTCCTCCGAGATAAGCAATAGTCCCTGAAAATAGGACGCCGATCAATAGCACACCCTTTGAGTCATATCCTTTTTTGGCATCGCCAGCCCCTATTAAATACACGTTCATTTCTTCGGGTGACAAGTAATATTCCTGGGCCCAATCTTCCGCGTAGTATATCACTTTGGTCCCGTTCGATTTGGAGTGACTGTAAATGTCCAACTTATGGATACTCACTTCCCGCATTTTACCGCTCCGCTTGGCTACTTGGCCAATGATAACCGTGCCGGTATCATTTTGCACGTGCATAAGGATCTCCTGCCCACTCATGAGCAGAAGGGTGTCAAGCTGCTGCGCACTCAAAGGAGAAATGAAACCAGCAAGCAAGCAGCAAACAAATATTCGAACGATCATGTGTCAAACATACTAAGGAAGTAGATAGGAGCGATTGTAAAATGCACAAATCCACTGACCTTTGATTGGCAGCTCTTCAATCCTTTTTAATCTGCTTTTAGAAATGCCTCGCGGCTCATAATAGTAGGCACAGCAACGTTTTGTTTTTGCCAATCGACAATTGTCTTTTTGAGCTCGTTCTCTTGCACCAGATTGAAGGCGGTTTGTTGTTGTTTGAACTGATCGCGCAACACTTGGATGGTTTCCATTTGTGATGGCGAAGGAGCGCCATAATATGATCCAACGTTGCTGTATATGTCACCCAATTTTTCGCGCAAACGAGGCTCTGAAGCACCCACGTAATTGTCACCCGTGGTCACCACCAAAGCATCGCGCATGCGATCGAGTTTTTGGGCCGCAGATATTGCATGTTTACTCGCCTTGGGATTTGATTTTTGATACAATTCCAATGCCGAATCCCAGGTATCAATTTGATATACGAGATAGGCAATGTCTTCGGTGAATTGAAAAAGCTCATTGGTTACACGTTGCTGCTCTGTGCGCTCTGACAAGGTGATCGGTGATGTAGGATCATATATTACCTCGATTTGTTTTTCGAATACTTCGGAACCTTTGTTGATGCGAACGGTGTAAGTGCCTGCAGTAACACGCGGTGCAAAAAGAGCTCCACCGCTCAATGTTTTTCCTTTGGCCGATTTTGGAGCCTTACCATTGAATGCCCATTCCACCGTATTGATGCCTTTTTGTTTGCCCGGTTCGAGCTTGGTCACAACTTGACCTTTCTGATCCAGTATTTCCATGGTCATCTTACCAAAAGTATGTCGTTTGGAAAGGTTATAGGTGATCAAAGCGGTGTTGCGCGGATTGCTTCCTACAAATTCTTGTGTGCCACTGGTGCCACCAAATGAACTTTTTTCTTCCATGACGAATGGTTTGGAGTCAAAGAAATGCAGCGGTTTCGCAACGGCTTCGACTGTGATTTCGCGGAGAATGGCAGCGTTATCTAAGATGATGATGCCTCTACCGTGCGTGGCAATCACCAGGTCGTTGGTTCCTTTGTGCATCTCCATGTAATGCACTGCTACGGCGGGCATGTTATTGTTGAAACGCGCCCATGTGCGACCCGCGTCGAGTGTCACGTACAAGCCCATTTCGGTGCCTAAGTATAGCACGTTGGGATTCACCAAGTCCTCTTGGAGACTGCGCGCAAAGGTGGTAATGTTGTCTTGTACAATCGAGTTCCACGTCTTGCCAAAATCAGTGGTTTTGTATACGTAGGGCTTGAAGTCGCCAGTGGTGTGTCCCTCGAAAACAGCATAGGCAATGCCCTCGCCAAATACACTCGCTTCGATGTGATAACACCAGGTATTGGCTGGCACACCAGGAATGTTTTTGGTAAGATTGGTCCAGGTTGTTCCGCCATCGGTGGTCAATTGTACTTGTCCATCATCGGTTCCAATCCAGATCACTTGTTCGTTTTTCGGTGATTCGGCGATGCTAAATATTGTGCAGTGATTTTCTGCTCCTGAATTGTCCTTGGATAAGCCACCAGAGTTTTCTTGATTTAATTTTAAGGCATCATTGGTAGTGAGGTCTGGAGAGATTCGTTTCCAAGAATCACCTTGGTCAGTGCTGAGATGTAGGTATTGGCTTCCGATATACAAGCGATCGGCCTGATGTGCGCTAGTGGTGATCGGTGTGTTCCAATTGAAACGAAGTTTTGCATCGTCTTTACCAGCATAGGGCTTAATGATTTTTAGTTGTTGCGTTTTGGTGTTGTAGCGCCAGACGGCCTCTGCGCCTTGCATTTCAGAATACACAATTTCAGGCTGAGTAGGGTGAGGATACACACGGAACCCATCGCCTGCTCCCACCAATTCCCAGTCGCGTGCCTCGATACCACCAGGGCTGGAAGAAGGACCAAACCATGAGTTGTTGTCTTGCAGGCCGCCGTATACGTAGTAAGGATCTCGGTTGTCCACACTCACGTGGTAAAATTGGCTCACAGGGAGATTTTCCGCCATTTGCATGGTCACCCCGCTGTTGTAGCTGCGATAAAATCCTCCATCGGTAGCGGCATACACGCGTTGTG
>JAIYCK010000241.1 GCA_027488055.1 Flavobacteriales bacterium
ACTGTTTCGGTCAAATACCATTACAAACCGAACGAATGAAAGCGCTCCACCTGACTGCTTTGTTCACCGATACCCCAGGCGCAGCTTCGCATACACTTGCACCGGCGGTGAGCCAATAAGGAGGAAGTTGTCTCCATTGTTCAACAAAAAGCCAATCGGCACCACATCGCCTTCCTGTGAAAATGGAATAGAGAAGTCCAGGTCACTGAGCGGCTGCGATGCATAGCTCTCTAACTGTCGATTTTGTTTGGGGCTTCGGTTAGCGGAACTGAACACGCCTTCAAACTGCGAGAGATACAATCCGTCTCGGATCATTTGAGTCATTTCTGAAATCAGGTTTTCGTCAATGGTTGTTTCTTTGATGTAATCGGCGACCTCAAGGGCGCCACCGCAGATATAATGAACGAAATAAGCCAGTCCTCCGCTGAGTTCAAAGATCAATTGGCGCGCACCAACGGTGAAGTGGAAGTGAGAGAATAAATTGAATTCGATTCGGTCCACGATCGCATTGACTTCGTGCAGAGGCATCCTGCGGATATGAATGACCTCTGAATGGGGAAATTGATCATCAAATTCAATCCAATCCGATGAATCACGTGGTGTGCTTCTGGTGATAATGAATTGGACGCCTAGTTTAATCGCACGGTTGATGAATTGCAAAAAGAAAGAATCCAAGCTTCTCCCTTTCAAATTATCAAGGCAAATGACCAATGAGAATGCGCTCCCATTGGCGCTTTTGAGATGATTAACTGCATCTTCAAACAATTCCATGACACGCTCGAATCGAAT
This sequence comes from Flavobacteriales bacterium, assembly GCA_027488055.1. GTDB lineage: Bacteria > Bacteroidota > Bacteroidia > Flavobacteriales_D > Sanyastnellaceae > CANHSF01. The sequence continues at coordinate 790 of JAIYCK010000241.1, forward strand.
CTTTGGGCTGGCTGGAATGCGATCGCCAAATATATTCAATGCAACGGCGCGCTGGGTAAATTCCCTTCTCGAGGAAGCCATTGGAAGTATCGAAATCAGTCCCTTGAAATCACCTGTACCTAGCAGAACCTGCAGAATGACACTCTCAAATAAGTTGTTTTCCCGGTAGTTCGCATTCAGGTTGGTAAAAATGCCCAACGGGGCTGCATCGATTCCTGTTTGAAACGTCGGCCTTGACGGGGATTGCACTTCGATGCCCAAATTTTTAAGGCATTGCAGAGCAAAGTAAGACTTACCAGCCATCGTATATCCATCTACGACGACCATTCTTTTTTGACGGACCGCCTCCAACGCTCTTTTTAACTCCATGTCACGGCCAACGAAGAATTGATTGATGTTTAAATCTTCACCGATGCTGCATGCGTCGCTTAATTTTATTTTTGAAGGCATTGTTCCATTGTTTGGGATAAAAATAAGCTGAGAAATCGTTCATGCGCTGACAGGCCTTCAGTGCGGCATTTGATGTGATCCTGCTTAAGTGTTTTTCTAAATGTGTGTGCATTGATGCCCATACTACGTGCAATCTGCATAGTAGCTTTGAGGTTATTCGTAAGAAAAAAATCGCGAGGGAATTAAGCGATCTCAAGACTGGCCATCAGCTCCATTTCTTTGACTCTGCTCAGTTTTATTCCATAATAGTTGAAGTCATCAGGCGTGGGATTTTCGGCTTCGATCATGCTTATCACACAATCGGCAATCGGAATGGGGTCGAAGAATAGGGTAAAGACACACCAGTCTTGGGTCGATAGGAATTTCAATTGTTCAGGAGCAAGGACAATGTTCTTGAGGTCTTGCAGCCTATAGCGTTTGGCCAAACCTTCAACTTGCAAGTAGGTATCTGGCGAAATGCTGATCCAGCCTCCCTTGACATATTTGATTGGTGCTGCGTATCCAAAGTCGATTTGGGTGTGCTCTTCGCTCAAAATGATGCGAAGTAGGACAGGGTTTTGCTTGCGTTGTTCACCTAAATGGTGAGTAGCGAGGTATCTGGATTTCTTTTTTCTCATGATTGCATGTCTTTTGTGTAGTCCACAAACCATTTGGGTGAGATGATACGAATGCGTTTGCCTTGTGAAAGGAAGTAGCTTGCCAATTCAACGGAGGGAATCAGCTCAAAGGAGATCTCAGATGCTCCATCGCTTTGGATTTGAAGTCTTTGGCTGTCGTGAAGAGGATAGGCTTTGAAATAGTGGGTTGCGAGTTCATCGGCCACAATGGTGATGGTTGTTTTCTTCTCGTTCTTCAAAGGAAACACCCCATAAATGTCGTGTAAATAGTCGAGCACAGTTTGTGTGTCGCTGGCAATAAAAGCGAGCTTGAGCAATTCGGGGTTCGAAATGCGGTCAATGCCAAAGGTCCGCACTTGATTGTGTGCTTCTGAGTAGCCGATCAGGTACCACCGGTTTTCAAATTCTTTGATCAGGAAAGGGTGAAGAATGATATGCTTGAATATCCTTTTTTGATAAGAGAAGTGTAAAAATGAAAGCGGTATGCGCTCTTTGCATGCTTTGTAGAAAAGATCGAAGTGTTCCATTCCTTTGGGAACGGGCGGATGCATGGTTTGCAATACAGGCAGGCTATCCACGAGGTCTTTTCGCTCCAAGGTAGCTGAGAGCACTTTCTGCATTGCATGGTTGAATTTGGCACCTATTCGGGATCCACCGATGGCGTGGATGAGTTCGATTGCATTTTCAATGATGGCGATCTCACTTTCTTGGAGCGACACAGCGGTGAGTGTGTAGTTGGCATCGGTGTATTCATATCCCATGTGCACGCGCGAAAATCGTATTGGTGCACCAAAACCCATGGGTGGGTCCATCTTCATGTTTCGGATATCTTTCTGCAGCGTTTCTTCCGACGGAGCATAGTCCAATTTTTCGAGGCAGGCTTCTATAATTTCTACCATGGTCGGATATTTCCGCATGGGATTGCGCAAGAGGTGATCGATGACCATGTATCTCCTCATGGCGCTCTTGCTCAGATTGAGCTTCGGTTCGGGCCTCGCTCGGTCTCTATTTTTCATGAGATCGTATTGCTTTTCATAATGGATGTAAATCGGTTCCGAAATGTAGAAAGTTTCCTTGGTAAAGTAAAAGAAATAGA
>JAIYCK010000226.1 GCA_027488055.1 Flavobacteriales bacterium
CTAGATTGACCTTTTGGAGCATCAACTTCCTTCAAAACAAGGGCCGAGTCACTCTTACGGCTTTATGCACTTCCAAGTTTCTCCTTCTCTTTTTTAAATTTTGAGTGCCAATTGCCCTCCTTTTTGCACCTTTGTCCGCATGAATACGCGAATTACTCAACTTTTTGGCATCGAAAAGCCCATCATTCAAGCGGGCATGATTTGGTGCAGCGGCTGGGAACTAGCCTCTGCAGTTTCCAATGCAGGTGGACTTGGCATGATCGGATCAGGATCGATGTATCCAGATATTTTGCGCATCCATTTGGAAAAATGCAAGGCAGCAACCAACCTGCCTTTTGCGGTCAATTTGCCCTTGCTTTACCCACAAATCGAAGATCACATTCAACTCATCATCGATGCGGGAGTGCCCATTGTGTTTACGTCAGCTGGCAATCCCGCCACCTATTGCAAACGCTTCAAGGACGCAGGAATCAAGGTGGTGCACGTGGTCTCGAGCACCAAATTTGCACTAAAAGCTCAGGAAGCTGGTTGCGATGCGGTGGTGGCCGAAGGGTTTGAGGCGGGTGGCCATAATGGGAGAGAGGAAACCACTACCCTCTGCTTAGTGCCGCGCGTGGCAGAAATCCTTGATATTCCTGTAATCGCTGCTGGCGGCATTTACAACGGAGCTACTATGCTTGCTGCATTGGCTATGGGGGCTGATGCGGTGCAAGTAGGAAGTCGATTCGTAGCCAGCCTTGAGTCATCCGCCCATGAGGCTTTCAAGCAGAAAGTTGTTTCTGCCAAAGAGGGTGATACCTTACTTACACTGAAAGAAATCACCCCGGTTCGATTGATCAAAAATGAATTTTACAGTCGCTTGGCTAAGGCCTACGAGCAAGGTGCGAGTCAAGCCGATTTGGTGGAATTATTGGGCCGTGGTAGAGCCAAAAAGGGCATGTTCGAAGGTGATTTAATTGAAGGTGAATTGGAAATTGGACAGGTTTCGGCCAGCCTCGATCAGATCCTTCCAGCTGCTGAAATCGTCGATCAGATGATGCGGGAGTGCAAAGCCAGCGCCCTGCACATTCAAAGCCTTTTTTAAGCAGAACCACCTGATGCACAACAAGTTTAGCAAAACTACGTTGCTCGGCCGCCAAGCAACCCCACAGGAGGCAAAGGCGTTTTAATCAAAGATTGTTTACATCCCTATTAGGTTATATTGCGAATGGGTACCTTTACAACTCCCTTACGCTCCTATTTTTGCCACATGACACTGCGAATACACCACACTCTCATCCTTCTCTTGGCAAGCTGCGTGCTTGACATGGGTCAGGTGTTTGCGCAAATATTACCTCCCCCTGAGATTGGGTGCACACAGGTATTTCCAACAGGCAATGTCGCTATCAATTGGTCAGTCATTGACGATCCCAACAATGATTTCGTGCAATACCAATTGTATGAAAGCACACAACCAAATGGCCCATTTAGTTTGTTGACCACCGAAGGAGATATCACCCAGTTGGACTACACAGACCCGACTGTGCTCGGCAATGCAGGTCCAATGTACTATTTTATCACAACGCTGGATAACCTTGGCGAAAGCACCACAAGCGATACCATTTCATCTATCCATCTCAGCGCCACTCCCAGCACTTTACCAATGGGCTACGCAGATCTCGATTGGAATGCCCCTTATGACCAAGAAGCCACTTTACCAGATGGTTTGGAATATGAAGTCTGGAAAGAATATCCAGCTGGGACGTGGACCATGGTAGGGACCTTGCCCTATGGAGTGACGACTTGGCAATATGAAATTCAGCATTGCAATGAATTCCTCAATTTTCAAATCAGACTGCAAATGCCCATTGGATGCAGCTTTGTGAGCAATGTGGCAGGTAATACTTTTTCCGATTTCCAACCTCCATTGGTCCCCGAAATCACCAGTATTTCCATCGACCACACCACCAACGACGCTGTGCTTCAGTGGAATCCGAGCTTCAGCGCGGATTGTATTGGCTATTTGGTGTATGAATGTGACGGCTCGAATGTCTATTTTTTAGACACCATACACGGCAGAACCAACACGCAATTTGTGGACTTGCTTGTCAATCCCGCTCTCGGCCCAACCTGCTATTTACTGGCCGCATTTGACTCCTGTTTCTCTGGACTTCCTCCAAGCCCAAATACCAGCACCACAGCCGAGGTATGCAATTGTTCGGTGTTTTTGCCCAATATCCCATATTCCCTCTGTGATGATCAGGTATCGCTGGAATGGTCGCCTTATATTGGTTGGTCCTTTGGTGTGAGTTATTATAATATTTATCACGCGAGCGCACCCGACATTTCAGTGCCTTTCAACACGCTTACCTATCAATTGGTGGATCAAGTGACCGGAGCGCAATTGTATTACGATCATTTTGGCTTTGACTCCAATGCCTATAATGTGTATTACATCGAAGCGGTGGATACAATTTTTGGTCACACCGCAGTATCCAATTTACAAGCTGTTTTCACCCCTTATCCTGAACCTCCAGACAAAGTCTATATGGCCTCGGCATCTGTTTTGGACGATACCATGATTGAAGTAAAAACAGCGGTGGGGTTCACGCCTGATCCCCATGACTATTTGTTGCAGCGAAAGGATATCAATGGGGGCAATTGGGAGGATATTATTACCTTACAAGGACAATCCATCCACGAAATAACGCTACCCGATGTGAATGTGAATGCCGATGTGTTCAGTTATACCTATCGTGTAATCTGCGAAAACACATGCGGAGATGTAGTCGACACCACCTTGGAGGCCACAACGATCTTAGGCAATGGGCTCGCAGATCCGCAACGATTGGTAAACACCGTAGTCTGGACGGAATATGGCGATTGGGAAATTGGCATCTCCAATTATCGCATTTACCGCACCATTGGATTGGACGGATCCGAAGAATTATTGGCAACCGTTTCGGCGGGAGCCCGCAGTTATGAAGACGACGTAGCCCATTTGAGCAACGCGCCCGGTGAATTCTGTTACCGTGTAGAGGCCCTTGAAATTGGGAATACGCTGTTTGACACCGCCTATACTGCGCGAAGTAATGAGATCTGTTTGTCCCAGCAACCTGTGATTTGGATCCCGAATGCATTTGTGATCGATGGCGTCAATCGCACCTTTGGGCCCATTATTCGATTTGCCGATTTCACTCAATATCAGATGGTGATTTTGAGTCGTTGGGGCGACATCATCTACGAAACGAATGACATCGGAGCTCCTTGGGACGGTACAATGAATGGCACTACGGTGCAAGAAGGGTCATACATCTACTACATTGCAGTAAAAGATGGGCAAGGTAAATTATACGAGCATCGTGGATATGTTGTCATGCTCGTAAATCGCGAAAAATAATTGCATGCATCAGACCACTTATGCGATAGATCAAGGCAATAGCGTCACCAAAGCCGCCATCTTCGAGGGTTCCGCTCTTATCGATCATCTTCGGGTGCCCAATGGCGAAGAAAGCACTTTGCTCGAATGGATCATCCTGCACCGCTGCAGAGGGGGCATCGTAAGCAGTGTGCGCGCGGATAGCGGCAAACAATTGCGAGAGGCCTTGGGTGAAAATGCCATGGCTATGCACACGCAATTGACAATGCCTTTGGATATAATGTATGCTACTCCATCGACCTTGGGCGTAGATCGTCTAGCCAATGCAGTGGGAGCTTTGAGCGCGCATGCGGGACCGCACATCCTTGTGATAGATTGCGGCTCATGCTTGACGGTCACTTACCTCGAAAATAGAGCATTGATAGGCGGATCCATATCACCTGGCATGCGCATGCGTTATGCCGCTCTTGCGCATTTCACAGGAAAGTTGCCTTTGGTAACGCCCCAGATTCAGCCAGTGCAGCTTACAGGCACAGATACACAGACCTCCATTCAGAGCGGTGTTCAATTGGGAATGTTGGCCGAAATACAAGAAATAATTCAGGCGTATTGTAGTAAAATCAACCCTTTGCACGTCATTGTCACTGGTGGAGATGCCTCGTATTTTGTACCGCGGCTGAAAAGCCCCATTTTTGCCGAACCATTTTTAACATTGATGGGCTTACATGAAATTTACCAATTGCAAATTATACCTTCTTAGTTGTCTAGTGTGTTTCTTCGCGCATGTACCACTTGTGCATAGCCAAAACAACAACAACAATATCTACACTCGTTTTGGTTTGGGTTCGCTCGAAATGCAAGCCAATCCGCAGCAGTTTGGCATGGGTGGCACAGGTGTGGCCTCCACTGGACAACACGGCGTGAATTTCCTCAACCCCGCAGCGCTCAGCTACATTCCACTTACTACTTTGCAAGCAAGCGGTGGGGGTATGTCGGTCAAATACAAGTACAACGATACAGAAGCCAAATATGGCAATGGCTATCTCAAAAATGTCGCTTTTGGATTTCGCAAACCTGGCAGTAAATGGGGATTTGCGTTGGGTATGCAACCTTATTCTTTTGTCAATTACGAAGCTTCAAGTGATGTGGTGGTAAGTGATACATTGAATACTACCTATACCTACTCGGGCAATGGAGGGATGAATAAAGCCACCCTTGGTTTTGGTCGCAAATTCTTTTTTGGCGGCGATTCTACTGCACGAAAAGAAAAGCATGTTGTTTCATTTGGACTTAACACGCATTATCTATTCGGCACCATTGACCATGCTAGTAAGATTAGTTTTCCCGACCAAGACAATTACAACTACGGTAAATTCAGTCAGAATCACTTCCTCAATGGATTTCAATTGGAAGCGGGCGTGCTATTCACTTTGCCTATCGTGCATGTCAAAGATGTAAACAACAAAGTAGTGCGTCGTTCTGATTTGCAGATTGGTATTACCTATGCAGTGCAATCCTCCTTGCACGCCAAATCTGTTTACATCGATGAGATTCTCTCAGCCAATTCGACCATCGACTACCCAATTGACACCACATTCATGAATGAAAGTGTTCGTTTCAACTACGACTTGCCACAGCAAATTACAGCTGGCCTAGCTTGGAATATATACAATCAAAAATTAGGAAACCTGCAGCTGAACATCGAGTTTATGACGCAAGACTGGTCGTCGTCCAAATTGAATTTGGGATCCGACGCCACTTCATCGAATCAACTGAGTGCATCCAACCGTTTGTCAGCCGGAATCGCTTATACACCCGAAAACAGCGCAAATACGAGCACCCTGCGTCACTGTACCTATCGAGTAGGATATTATCAGGGTCAGACCTATTGGAAGATCGATGGGCAGCAGGTGCACGAGCAAGCGATTACTGCGGGCATTTCTATACCCATCTTGAAGTCTTTGAACGCCATCAATCTTGGCGCGGCCTACTACACCCTAGGCGAAAGCAATTCAGGCTTGCTGGAGATGTCGGGGGTGGTGTACCAAGTTGGGTTTACATTTGTACCCCGCGAACCTTGGTTCTTTCAGCGCAAATATGATTAAAGCCCGACTGTCGTTGTTCATTGTGTGGAGTGTCTTTCTCGCGAGTTGTGAAAACGAGATGAAAGAGATCGAGGCCATTACCAATGCCCGTCAATTGCCTGTGCAGACCAGTATCCAAGCACATTATCGTGTGACAGAAAAAGGCAAACTTACCCATGAATTGATCGCTGCGCAGCTAGACCAATACCAAGGAGATACTGATCAGCTCTTGGCCAGCGGAGGTTTTACGGTGATTTTCTATGACTCGCTTGAAAAGGAAGACGCAAGGCTCACAGCAGACAATGGCAAATACGAAGAGAAAGCCAAGAAACTCACCGCTTGGGGGCATGTGCAATTGTTCAACTTGCGCAATGAACGCCTGGAAACCGAAGAGCTCATATTTTTGCAAGACAGTGCCAAAATCTTCACCAATAAACGAGTAGACATCCATACTGCCAATGGCAGTGTGCTCCATGGCATGGGC
>JAIYCK010000240.1 GCA_027488055.1 Flavobacteriales bacterium
GAAATAATCCATCGGTAGAAGTCGGATGTAGTTGTAGGTTTTTCCTTCAGAACTCGTTTCCATATTGTATTCGCTTGATGCGGGACATTCAAGCATGTATAGATTCTTGGCCATGTAATTTTCAAGGTATTCTTCTTTTGTTTGCGCACTCTGATTGTTCCAGTTGGCATCAGGGTTTAGGATCAATGTTTTGCCATTGATAAGACGCTCACGTACTTCTGCGATGCTCAACATCTCTCCCTTTTCATTCATCACGTATGCATCGAACGTCGGGTCAATCCACAACCATTTCTTCAGTGTTTCTGAATAAACGGAATTAATAACATGGCAATCTTGGTCAATCTTCAGACTGTCTTTGGGCAGACAGGTAACAATTCTCGATTTAATACCCATAGACAAGTAGCATTCATTCAATACCAATGCAAGTCCTCTGCAATTCAAACCTCTGCTATCCTTTTTGCAGACTTCCAGCATGCTTAAGGCATTTTTGACCTCCGGATTTCCGTTCATTCCATCGTGGGGAACCAAATCATGAACCCAGTGCATGAGATTGAGAATTTGCAACACATCTGAACCTTGTCCGGCTATGCTGTCCAAGTTAAACCCTTTGCGCAGTGCTGTTAAGTTGGCATTGTCGCTTTGCTGATAGCTAAACGCAGGTAGGGGCCGGTTGTCTGCGAGGTTGTATTTCGTCGCCTTTTTAAGAATGCTTAAATAATCCCCAATTTCTTTCATATTAGCCAGTGTTTTTTGAAACTCAGGTTCATTTCTGAGATTATCTATATCGGGGTCGGTGGCGAGTGTTTTATAGTCATAGTATCCCGAACCGGCTGCAATGGTTTTATTTAAGAATGCGAAGGCTTCTTTTTTGTTGTTAGCCATGGCATATAAGCAGGCCATGGTATAGTGGGCGCTGATAGTTGTCCCCAAATAGTCCTGTTTGGATATTGAATCGAGTCCATTGTATAGAGCGACATACTCTTTCAATAGAGTTGCATACGTTTTGGTATCTTTATTCTCGTACGATGCTTGCCAATTTTCGGCCTTGTTCGCCACAAAACCTTCCATCTTTTCAGACGGCGTAGTTTGCGCAATTAGGCAGTTGCCTAAGAATAGGGCGATAAATAGTGCTAGTGGGTTTTTCATTGAATGCGGTGGTTTTAAGTATTGACGTGGTGACTTTTGACTTGTTGACTATCGGACTTTGATTTTACCTAAATCAGTATTCATGATTACATTGAATTTCCCGGTTCCTATTTTCAATCGATCATGAGATTTTTCCTTCAGCTCCGGTCGATTTACTTTCACGCTTCCCATGCTAGTGCTTAAGTCCAAGCGGCACTCAGTCAGTGCGTTGGTTAGTTGAACATCAATGTCGCCCAGACTTGTAGTAAGCCTGCAGGCCTCTGTTAACGTTATGCGTTCTCCTGTGATATCGCCCAAATCCGTATTACTCGTTATCTTTCCTTGCACATCGTTCAGGGAAATGTCGCCAAGGGCTGTGTTTAAATCGAAGTTTCCCGAGCAATTTTGGGCGGTTATATCTCCCAATGACGAATGCAGTTTAATTGTTTTTCCTTTTAAGCCTTCAGCAGCTATATCTCCGAGGTCTGATTCCATTCGCACATCAATACCCTCGGGGATTTGCATGTCGATTGTGCTGGTCTCGGATAGTGTGCTTATACCATTGTAGGACTGATTGCTTCTCTTAACATGAAGTGTGAGTACCGAATTATTGATTTCGTAGCTCAGTTTGCATTGACCATCTTTATTTCTCGAGAATAGACCCTTGGCCTTCAAGTGATAATTGTATTTAATCGTCACGTCCTTTCCGCTATTGCCGTGAACAGCTATGTCGCACTTATCGCCCACAAGGACAATAGAGGTTATACCGTTGAAAGTCGTACCGACTTGCAAGTGGTCTTCCATCGATTTCCAAAAGCCGGTTTCTGTTTTAGGTTGATACGAATTGGAAAAGTCAAATGAAGGGATTGGAACGTAAGGTTCAATTGCTGGTTGGTTTTCCAGTGCAAGCAACAACGGTACTTCGGATGAGGAATCTGCCAAGGGCTGAATGAGGTTCGGTTGCAGAAAGAGGGGGCTTGATGAAGGTTTGCTCAGTTGGTTTTCGCTGTTCGTTGTTGTGTCGAGAACAATGGGAGCGCTTCCCTTATTTGGTTCCGATAGTTGCACGGGCTCATCGTTGTCAGATAAGACGAACATGCTTCCGATGAGCGCTGCAGACACAACAGTAGCGAGCAAGGTTCGGATATTCAACCATGTTCTCAAATCAATTTGAGTATAAAAACGGGCAGTGCCTTTTAACTGGTCAACCATAGTAGAGTCATTTTGAATGGAGTGTTCATTGGTATTTGGGGTAGCATTTCCCAATGCTGCAGTATGAATCCAGGAAGCCACATCCGATATTTCGGTGGTCGTTTTTTCCGACTTAAGCGCTTCGAAGAGCTGATTTAATTTTATTTCTGAGTTCATGCTATGCCAATTTGGTTTCAAGCGAGTTCATTAGCTCCGTCAACTGTTTTCTCCCTCGGCTTAAACGTTGTTTAACCGCGGATTCGCCGGCGTTTTGAATCGTCATAATTTCTTTGATGGAAAAACCGGATATCTCGAATAGAATGATGCAATCGCGGGTTTCAGGGTCTAACTTGTCCAGTTGCTGATACAAATGCTGTATTTCGATTTGACGTTCAACCGGGGCTTCATGTGTGCTTAGTTGAAGGTTATTGTGGTTGAAATTATCGGTATAAATCGGACGCATCTTTTTTCGTTGGTTGGAAAGAATGCGAGTTGCAATTCCGAATAAAAAGTATAGAAATGCCTCTTGTGATTTTAGGGTGTCGAACTTTTCGAATGCCACAATTAATGTGTCATGCATGATGTCTTTAAAATGGAACTCACCGAAAGCACGTGTTTTGCAATACCGCTCGAACCGGTCATGAACCGGAGCGTATAGTTGCATAAAACGTTCTTGTTTGGTTAATTCCATCAATAGATTTTGTGAGTAAGTGTAACAACTCCCCAAAAAGTTACAATAGGGCACAACCTTTTTTTAATAGAATCTTTCTGATGAAATTCAAGTTGATGAATTCTTAACCAGCTGGCCCCTAATCCCTCACCAACATCACATATCCCGACTTGCTTTCTCCCTGCTGCCCTTGGAGCGGTTGCAGAATCCAATAGTACGTGCCTTCTGACGCATCTGTTCCGCCCCAACCTTGCGATAGATTTTGAGTGGTGAAAATCTCAACTCCCCAACGATTGAAAATTGTGAGTTGCCAGTTACCAGGAAATGCTTCAAACGGCTTAAATCGATCGTTGTCGCCATCGCCATTGGGCGAGAATATGTTGGGCAGGGTGATGGTGCCGTCGCTTTCAATGAGAATGAAGGATGACAAGCTGTCGACACAACCGTTGGCATTTTCAACTACCAGCGAAATGGCGTAGTTACCAGGAATAGGAGGGAAGTTGACTACTGGATTTTGTTCCACGGAAGCAGCGGGTGTACCGTCCTCAAAACTCCAGTTGTAGGATAAAGGACCCACACTGCTGGTTGAGGTGAATGTAATTTCCGTATCGTCAATTGTGATGGGTTGCGGATTGGCGCTAAAGTTTGCGATTGGCGCATCATTCAATGTAATCGTTATGGCATCGCTAAAGCTGCATCCGAAGGAGTCCGTAACACTTACACTGTAGGTGCCGCTTTCGTCAACCGAATAACTATCGTCGGTGCTGCCATCTTGCCAAGTGTAGGATTCGAAGCCGAATGCTGATAACAATATGGTTTCTCCTTCACACGCGGTTGTATCATTTCCAAGGTCCAAGTTGCTGTTGCGAATGACGATGGTCGTATTATCGAAGCAGATATTTTCCGAGGCATTTTGTGGAAGGGCGTATGTCAAGGTGGTTACAAACGAAAGTGGTTGCTGACAGAGAACCTCATCAATCAATTCACCATTGGTGGGGTCGATATGATTGAGCGTTCCGTTTGCACTAACCCCCCAAAGTTCATTGGCGGTATAGTCGAAGGCAAGACCGCGCAAGTCAGGCGCCGTGTTGCCAATGGTGACGACTTCCGCCGTATTCGGATTTATTTCTAACAGTATGCCATTGGCTGTTGTCGCCCAAAGTACATCCGACGTCGGATCGTAGGCAAGTCCGTTGATGCCATCACCTCCTGCAGCGAAGAAATTGTCAATGGCGAATAAATCCAAATCCCCAATGGCAGTGAGCTCTCCTGTGGTCACATCGATGGTGTAGACAGTTTGGATCAAAGGATCACCATTGCCGGTTTCTGGAATACCGATGGCAAAGAATCGATTGTTGGTGTTGTCATAATCACCTGCATAGAATTGATGATTGGAGTAGGTGAAAATTGGTGTCACAACTCCTGATTCGACATTCACCCATGACAAGGCAGGGATAGTCACTATGTTGGAAAGCCCATATAAGGTGTTGGTGGCAGCATGAAATCCCATGGCCGTCCAGTCGTTGCCAGTGTTGCTTTGAATGGTGTCCAGACTGCCATCCACCGTGCTAATGTAGAATATCAGATCTTCTCCGCTATGATCATATGCAAGGAAATTACCTCCTTCATTATTTGACTCTGTAATAAATACTTGTAATGTTAGATTGGCCTCACCCGCTTGCACTTCTTGCGCCGATGGAATGTACAAGGGTTGCGCGACTGAGTCCGATGGGATGAAGGTCCCGCCGCCGATCCATTGCAGACTGGTGTACGATTCAAAAAGGCTAAGGTCTGCTTCGAGTTGAACAGTATCGCCCGCGCAGATGCTGATCGTAGCCGGAAGATCAAGCAATTCGCAAGGGGGCTGAGTGGTTGCGCATGGCAGCACTGTTATCTGATCCGACGAATCGCAGCCATTTGCTCCGCTGCCATCGGAGCAAGGTCCCGTCACACACGCAACATAGGTGCCTGGTTCCGTCACCGTGAAGTAGCGCGTGCTGTTGTCGGGCCATGTATTTTCGGGGCCGCTGAAGCAATCGCCTCCCCATTCCCAGTATTCACCAAAGCCCGCATCGAGCACAATGGAGTCACCAGCACAGAGGTAGACGGTATCGGGACCAAACTCGATGTAATCGGAGTATGGATTGTAAAATATCCATGACGGGAAGTTCGGCAGCGATGCGAAAATTGACTCCGGGTTATTGCCAAAGCTGAATGCTTCCTGCGTCACATTTGGCGTGACATTGTTCGCGCAGTGGATGGCTCCAACTTTGCTTTCGGCGTTATCGTTTATCCAACAGAAGTAGATGTTCATATCAGGTGCCATCTGCATGTAGTAAGCACTGGTATTGTTTGCTATGACTTCCTGTGTCGAGCCAACGCTCACTCCTTGTTCAAAAGCGGTTATCAAATTGTAACGAACCAATTGCTGAGAACTAGTTAATGTGGCGTACAGATAATTTGAATTGTGTGAGAACTCAGCGGCCTCCGAACCAATCGTCGGCAATTGTTCGGGATCGGACAAAACACCTGTGTTTAAATCAAATTCTAACAGCAATCCGCTGGAGGTTACGACTTTGCTACAGCACGGAAATAGCGGATTGGCTGCAATGGGGGAAGCTTTGATGAATCCAGATTGCGGTGTTTCGGTTTCATAGATTGAAGCGATTGCGACTCCTTGGGAGGTGACACTGTATACCCCAATACCCGTGGTATCTTGATTGATCAGAATCCAATAGTCCGTGCCGTTGGCATGTCGGATCGCACAAAGTCCTTCCATGGAAAAATCATGCACTGGAACATCCGCTTCCACCACATCTCCCAGTCCATTGTTCAAAGACATGTCTATTTTGAAGTAACGAAATCCTCTTCCATTCGGCTGCAAGGCCAACACTTCGGGAGTGGCATCTACGTAATGCTCTATTTCATCAACGCAAAACAAGTAGTATATATTCGGCTCGCCGGGAGCAGGTATGATAACCGACGACTGTGCAGCACTGAACCCACCACCTTCGATGCCCTGCATGTCGTACATTACTTCATGATTTTTGTTCCAAATGGTGCCGGGGTCTTGCATGCTTTCGGCAATGCGCCCACCACCGTTGGAGTAGAATAGGAGAGTGCCAGAAGAATCACAATAGGCCGTACATCCTTCATTGGATGACATTGCACCGGTTATTTGAACCGCTTCGCCCGAATTGAAGTCAAGACCATAGCCAAATCCGAAGTGCCAGACATTGGCTTCTTTTTGGCCTATCAGTGTGATTGAAAAAAAAGAAAAATAGAGTGCTGTGATGAATAGCTTCATGATAATTCCTTTAACGAATGATTGTAACGTGTCCCTGAAACTCAAATCGTTCTCCCGACTTTAAGGAGTTGGTTGAGATGTAGTAGTTATAAATTCCGTCTGGAATATAATGATCATTTCCATTTACCCCACCGGTCCAGGCCTGCGAGGGGTCTTTACTCGAAAACACAAGTTCGCCCCATCGATTGAAGATGTCAAACTGAAAATTGTTGACATCGATGCCTGTGCCTTGTAATTGAAACACGTCGTTGATGCCATCGCCGTTGGGGGTAAATGCCGAGGGTACAAACAGGTTGAATTGCTCATTGACGGTGATAACACCGTTGATGAAATCTGAGCAGCCATCCGATGAGGTAACTACCAATTGCACGGGATACGAACCTCCAGCACCTGCAGGAAGACTGAGCGTAGGGCTTTGGTTCATACTCACAATTTCAAGCGAGGGCAAGGAAATCGTCCATTCCCACGTTGCGATGTCTCCCTCTGATAAATCAATCAGCGTTACATCGGTGTTGTCGGCTTCAAGTAGGAGGGGATCTGTGGAGTAACTGGCTTCGGGTTGTGGAAACGCTTGGAGGTAATCAGTGAGCAAGGTGTCGTAGGTGCAACCAATGGCCGTCGATACTTCAAGCGCAATATCGAATACACCGGGTTGAATGGGAGTGAACGTCACAGTCGATTGATTCGCATAGGGTGTGCCGTCGATGGTCCATTGTTGTGAAGTAAAGGTTCCTGGGGCTGTTTCGTTGGTGAGTATAAACTGGGCAGGCATGCATAGTGCCGTGTCTGAAATACTCAATGCAATGGCGATGGGGGCGTCAACAGATACGTCAAAACAATCGGAAAGCGTTTGTGCATTCACATCCGTGACGGTCACGCAGGCTTCTCCATCTTCGATGGCGATGACGCTACACGAGGCATCGCTGCAAACAGGCACTGCATTATATGTCCATTCATAGCTAAAGGGACCTTGGCCGTTTTGCATTTCTAATAGCCCTAATGACAACGTTCCGCCATAACATACAGCGGTATCATTGGGAATCGTGATGGTCCAAGCAGGCGTCAATGGATTGACGCAACAATTTCCGCCATCTGAAATATCATATATCTCTGTGAACCAACAATCGTATTGCGTGTAGTGAAAGAGCAGATCGTCGTCGAAGGCGGTGAGAAAATAATACACGACTTCATCAGGGGTATTGCCTCCTCCGGCGGGGTATAGGGTATCGCATTGCCCGCCGACCCCAACCATAAGTCCTGGCCCGCTAAAAAGTCCTCCCCAACCACCTGCTCCGTTGCCATGCAATGGTTCATATCCTACCGGTGGAGCGGTCAGAATTTGGGTTATCGAAGGGTCTACCCCGGAAATAGTGGTGGTCGGAATACCCAGTCCGCAGTTATTGTTTCCTTGCGATGAGTTGAATCCGGCGTAAAGCACTTCAGCTACATTGCTCGCAAATGGCCCTGATATATTGACTTCCACAGGCTCATAGGTACATATACCAATTTTCAGGTTAGGAATGTCCTGGTCCACATTGATGTTGAGCGTGCCTCCGTCATAATTGGAGAATATCACCACGTTGCCTGTTCCGTTGCAGAGGGGGGAGACATCCGGATTAGTGACTCCCTGATATCCAGTGTTCAAAAACCATTGGTGTTTCATGCCTTCGGCCGGAAAGCCATCGGGAGTATTGCTGGATGGAAATGCGCAAGTAGATGTCGATGATGTACCGAAGGTGTCGGGCAGCCAGGCCGCACCAGGGTCAACGGAACGTGTGGCGAAGGTGCCGGCAGTGTCGCCCGAGCCTACGCGAATACCCACATGCACCGCGGTGATCGGTGCTGCTACCCCTTGGAAGGGACCATAAATGAATGAGATGCTTCCGAAACCAAAGCCTGTGTAGGCTGTATTGATAATGCGCGCTTGAAATGAAAAGGACTCGCCAGCATACCCCACGCGACGTACATTTTTCCATTGAACATAGATGCCCTGAAAGTCGATGGTGTAGCTCACTTTGGAAGTGGCATCGATGCCCTCGAGGTTGGTGGCAAAGGGGGCAATCACCGGTGCGGAAATGCCTTGTGAAAGAGGGTCGTAGTTGTTGGCGGATGGAGCAGTACTCAAGGTCATGAAGCCGTTGGTGCTGACAAACAGGGAAGTATGGGCTTCAACTCCCATGGTTACCGGCAAAGTGTTGATGGCGGCAGATACTTCATCATCGAATGCCCCTGAAAAGACCACTTGATCACCCGTAAGTTCTGCCCAAGTGTCGGTGGATTGAAAAATGTAATTGTAGTCCAACACCTGTCCAAAGAGAGCACATTGGCAGATCATAATCAGCAAAGTAGCCAAGTAGTATCGATTGTTGAATCGCATGAATGAATTCTTTGTTAGCTTAAAAAAAGAAAAAAAAAAAGGTTGCACACGATCAACCTTTTCTTGTTGTGGTGTAAGGGGCTGTCGTTCAGTCGTACTTTTTCGCATTCAACAGCTCACGTTTGACCAAGTTGGATGCTGGCGATTGGCTAAACTTTCTTCTGCACCTTCAACGGGTGATGTTCCTTGGACATGAACATTATTTTCAGCTTCCAATCGAATATTTTGAATTCTCAATCTTCGATCTTGCACACAATGGCATCTCCAAGCACTTGCTCCGTCAGGTATTGAATAAGTCGATTCTTCATTTCGGTAACAATGGCCCCGCTCATCTCTGAGGGAGGTGTAGTAAATATTGTCGTTTGCCATTTTCTTCGTTTTGTAGGGCTGTCATCTTCCTTGGGCTCATGTGCAGTATAGTGCAGGACCCCCACCAAACGATTGTTGTTGTCCAAGTTGAATTTTACGTAGCCTTGAAATGGAAATCCTGCCTGCCAATGCGTAACTTTTAGTCCTACAATATATTCTTCAGGACATTGCACTTTATCCAAGCGAAAGGCATTTGCACCTTGATAATGATTCAAGATATCAATAAGGACATTGATGGCCTTCATCAAATCATTTTGCATGGTTTGCATCTTATAGCTTCCAATCAAGCTCATTCCAATTTCTAAATCATTTTGCCAGTTGGCGTGGCTGGCAGTTTTACTGAGGTTTACAATCATGATGTGGTGAATTATTATTTCTGCAAAGCTTTGAAACTGCCTCGCATATAAACTGCGAAGTACATGCCTATTTTAGCAAAAAAATCTAGTTTATATGGCAAGACATGCGAACCCCAACATCCAACTCGAGCGTATTCGGCTGATCTGTCAGTTTCTCACCAAAGGAGGCGGAACGAAGGCGGATATGCTGGAATTTGTCAACGAGGAAATGACAGCCAATGGTTACGCGCCGGTCAAATATCGAACTATCGAATATGATTTAGAAAAATTGACTTCGGGTGAATTTGAACATGCAAAAATGCACCTGCCCAAAAGTAAGCTGGGTAAATTGTTTCGATACAAAACCAGCGGTAAGTTCTACACCTGGGCGGAAAAAACTGAAATCCCAATTTTCGATGATTTGGATGAAGATGAACGCTTAACACTTCCTTTTTTGTTTGGTATTCTTCGGCAATACGAAGGCTTGCCAGCTATTCAGAAAATTCTAGATACGCTGGATGAGAAGTACAGAATTACGCCTGAAACGTATGAATCGTCAACAGCCTTCTTCGTGCAAAGACCTGTAATGGAAAAAAAGAATGTTGAAGTTAAGGTCATTCAGTTGGTGTTGCAAATCATTGGACATATTCAACGCGGCGAGATGATTGAGTTTCATTATGCTTGGGTGGGCAATCTGGATGAGGGCATGAACACATACAGTATTCATAGAATTGCACCTATGCAAGTGCGCCTCTATGAACACTATTACTATCTCACAGGAATTAACATCGAAAAGAATCGAATCGTCAATTATCGGATTGATCAAATCAAACGGCTTAAAATAGATGTTGCATATAATACGGAGGACGAAATCGAGACATTTGAAAGGAAGAAACTGGAAAAAAAGTATCGACTGGATCAGCACTTCAAACATGTTCTTGGTGTGTGGAATCATCATCAAAGCGATGTGTTGCACCGAGTCACTATAGAATTCCGCGATTGGGCGGCCAGTTATGCCAAGCCATTGCAATTCCATCCATCTCAGCGATTGGTTCGTATGGATGTTGAAGCCAAGACGCTCACAATCACCTTGGATTTGCTCCTTTTTCCCGAGATCGTGAATGATAAAAAGGTACATGAACGCTCGCCAGAATTAGCGTTTTTGCTCGGCCGCTTTCGCGAGTGTGTTAGAATCGTGAAGATGGAACAGATTTAAAGACATTGAAGATAAAGGAAAATGTAAGGTTGTGTTTCCAAAATTTAGTTTAGGCAGAGCGACTCTTTGGAACACGGATGTCGTGAATTTGAGGCGGTCAGTTTTGCATTTACACGATCGAAGAATTCTAATGATTCGAAATCAACTGTATTCCGCAAATAATTTGCGAACCGCTGTTGTTTTTTTGCTTAGTAATCAAAATTTAAAACGCAAAATGACAACGATGAAAAATGAATTTCTCTTTTGGATGGCTATGCTGCCATCGTGCAAAGTGGTCGTGACGGGCTTGGTTGTAGAGCTTATAATATACATGCCACTCAAATGGTCGGATATGTGGATAGCCATTTGCGATCGTTACCATGCCAGCAATTTGTCTTTCTGTTCAAGCATCAATTTAAAATAAGGAGGATAGAAAATGAGAAATTGGTTTAAGGTATTTGAACGTCCCAAAGAGGCTGAAAAAAATGAAGAGTTGGATCGTATTGATCCCATTCTGATCTCTGAATTTACCGAGTTTAGTTCGCTGCCGCGCTACCAGGCTTCGCTGATAGCCATTTATTGCCGCTTGAGGCAAAAGGGGCGAGGTGTAAAAACCAACGACTTCCTGAGCGCCGCTCAAGAGGAATTTCCTTCATCCATTGCTGAAAAGGGCCTCGAGGCATTGATCGCTAAAAATTGGTTGCGCACATTCAGCGATGGTAATTTCTCTTTTGAGGAAGGTTTGCGGCTTACGCATCATGTCGAGGTTGCTCTGCGCAAGTCCAAGAAGGACCTGCTGCCCGAGAAGGTCAGCAATGATCCGTTCAAAGAATTGCGCGGTCTCTATGCCGTCGCGTGTTCCATCCGACGCGGCAATCGAAGTGTGTTGGAATGGCCCGACGCCATGGAGCAGAATATCCGAAAACGAAATTCTGTGCTGCGTGAATTTCTGCGCCGCAAAGACATCCCCGCCGATTTGTTGCACATTGGCCTTTTTGTAACCGTGCTGAACGCTCTCGAAGGTGCGGCTGTAGATGTCAATGTGGTACTTTATGCCTTTTCTCCCGATCCGCTGCAACGCTTGATTTTGAGCAATAAACTGTTGGATCCAACCAATGCACTCATTGAAAAAAGAATCATCGAAACGGAGGATGGATTCCGAGGTGAAAAAGCATTCAAGGCGACTTCCGAGTTTCTGAGCATCTGTGTGCCTGGGCATAGTGCATCGAAGCCACCATTTTCACATGCATGTGCTAATGTAATTGCACACCAATCCATTGACCCGGTGCGGCTATTGTACAATGGGGATCTCAATGCACAGTTGGACAAGATCAAAGCGCTTTGTGCGATAGATGTCTTTCCTCAATTCGTAAACAAACTCAATGGCCAGTCGTGTAAGGGCGTCATTGCGCAACTTCACGGTGAACCGGGTTCAGGTAAGACTGAATTTTGTTACCAACTTGCCAGAGAGACCAAACGCGATCTTTTGCTTTTTGATGTTTCGCAAACTCGAAACAAATATTATGGTGAAACAGAAAAGGCCATCAAGTCGCTCTTCGACGCGTATCGTCAAGAGGTGAAGCGATCAAATGCTTTTCCTATTTTGTTGTTTAATGAGGGTGATAGCATTTTTCAAAATAGAGTGGAGGGGGAGCAAAATTCAAGTCAGACCGAAAACATTGTACAAACCATCTTGCTCAATGAGCTCGAGCGATTTGAAGGCATCTTGCTCATTACTACCAATAAACCCGATCTATTTGACAGCGCATTCAATCGGCGTTTTCTCTTTAAACTGGCGTTCGGATATCCCGATTTTGAAATTCGAAAAGCATTGCTTGAAACCAGATTTCCGGGGTTGACATCCGTTCAGTGCGATGAGCTAGCGCGCCAATTTCATTTCAGCGCCGCTGAGTTGAACAACTTCACAAAACAACGTTTGATTGACTCATTTTGTTCCCAAGATTCCCGTTCAACGTATGATGGACTGACTGATTTTTTAAAATTTTTGACGGGTCCGAAACGTACTATTATCAAGGGTTACATACAATATGGCTCGTGATTTTTAGCGAAATCGTGCGCCATAAATTTGACTTTCGTTTTTACTGACCCTACGTTTGTAAAGTCTTTCAGTCGACACTGATTTTTTTCAATTGTTTCTAATCGATGTAGTGCAAACCACCCCAAAAGGGAGGGCAGGATTGTATTACCCAAAGTATCGGGATCCAACAAAGCGATAGGGGTTCCGAACAAACACTCTCGGTGTACGAAAGAGTGACTTGAAAAGCTTTGGTCCAAAAGGTACAACGTTCATTGATGTATTGGCTCCCTTATATTCAGAAACAGCAGTGCTATGGTGTTTGCCCAATTCGGGCGTGCTTCCCAACACTTCCATGCGAAGTGCTGACAAAGAATAATTCATCAAACAACATTAAAACAAAACAATATGAAAAAAACAAACCATCCAGACAATTTCAATCCAAACGGAAATGAATTGATTTCAAACTTGTATAAGGCATGTTTAGGAGCAGGGCTTCAATTGACAAAAGACAAGAGTGAAATAGAACCGCCACTGGTAGAAGAAAGCAATGGATTGGTTCCATGCTTTGATACGCACGGTGGAAATTTTAAGGTCTTCAATCCAAAAAGCGATAATCTCACCATCGAAGCTTATGGCGTGTATGTCCCAATGGACAATATAAACATACACAGGCCACTTGTCATACTTTTTGCAAAGAACATTGAGGCTTGCGCCATGCAATACATGCAAAGCAAATATGGCTTGGTCGATGATGATCCGATGTTCAGTGTTTATTTGGATCGCACAGTTTGCGACATGAAATCAACAGCGAAGTTGTACTTCACCGCAATGTGGATTTTGGAGCATGCAGAGGTGAAGAGTGGGGCATGTTTTGGGGTCCCAGAGAAAGGCAAATTCGAAAACGCAGAATTCAAAAAAATGGTGGCCTTGTGGATGACATCGCTGGCAGCCCGAAAAAATGAGGGAATGGCGCAAATTCTTCGTGATATCATTGGGCGGCACGAGTACTATCAGGCAGTCCTGACGATTTTGGAGGATGAAGACATTACCACATTTCAAGCTTTGAAACAATGCATAGTTTGGAACACCTACTCAGTCGAATTGCTAATCGTTCTTTGCAAAACATTCAAAGAGAAAAAAGAAACATCCCAAAAAGTCAACGTATTTGAATTTTGGTGGAATTTAAGTGTTTTAGTTTACGCCAAGCCTCATTTTAGCGATTTGGCTAATGAAATGAAACGAATCGTCCAAACATATTATCCAAAGCTGATAAATCGATTGCCGTTTTTGTTTGTAGGATCACGACCAGATCTTTGGAACTGATCCATTTTTGTGACCCAGCCGATGTGATCATCGGCTGGGTTTTTTTATGATTATGATTTCTGTGATTTTAGGGCGTCTTGGATTCCATTGCCCAAAAACGCAAGAGCGTAAAGGCTTAAAAATACTTGGGATTTAGGAAAGGCTTTAATTCGGCAAGGGATATAGCAATATCCAATTCGCAAGGCCCCATTCCGTTACCTATTGGGTCATAGGAAATCAAAAACTGCCCATTTGCAAAAGAGAGCCTACTTAGGTCAAAATCCCCAAAAGACACTTCCGCGATGTACTCCGATTCAACTCCACATTCAATGAGCTCAGCTTTCTTCGACCTGAGTTTTTTGTTAAGTACGGTGAGTAATCCTTGTACCTTACTCTCTTCTAAAAAGTCGCTCCATTCGTGCTTGATCCCTGTAGATTTATCAAAGAAACTAACTGACTTATACCTGCCTTCTCCTCCCGCGCCTTCATAGAATGACGACACAAATTCAACCTGAATATAGGTTGCATTGAAGTCACTCACTTTAACTTCAATCAAAAAGGTACCGCCTGCATCTGATCCCGTCTCCTCCAATTCATCGAGATATTCTGGTGTAAAATTGTTGCTCTCGCAGAATTCACCGAATCTCGCGTCCATGTAACTGAATACTATTTTTAGAAGCTCTGAATTGTCAGCGCCCATCAACTTTGCAATTTCGCCCTTGGCGTTGTGAAAGTTCACAGCCGTTTCACTCATTAGATAGTTATTTCCTGTATCGCTACTCTTAGACAGCAAATTCGCTTTTTCAGCTTCACAAAGCGATATTTTTTCTGTTAGTTCACGCAACTTTGTCTCCAAATTCGCTTTCTCAGCCTCACATCGCGATGATTTCTCTAATGACTCGGTCAGTTTTTTATTTGCATCGGCTAATTCCAA
>JAIYCK010000321.1 GCA_027488055.1 Flavobacteriales bacterium
GTGCCGACACATTACGAGGATTATGTGCATCGAATCGGTCGCACAGGACGGGCTTTTAAGACGGGTATGGCTATTTCTATGTATGACGTGAGTGAGCAATACCATGTGCGCCATATCGAAAAATTGATTCGACAGCGCATCGAGGAATTACCTATTCCCGATCCAGCCATTATCACAGAAACAAGCGTAGCAGAGCGACAAGATCAAAACCGAGAAATCGATCGTCAAAAACGACTAGAGGATCCCGAATTCAAAGGTGCCTTCCATGAGAAAAAATTCCAAATGGACAAGGAGCAGGACAAAAAGTTGAAGAGTAAAGCCAGCAAAAAGCCCAAGAAAAAGAAAACGTTTTAATCGATAGTTCCTCCGGTTTATCCCTTGGTTGTTTGACCTTTCTGATCCAAGGCTTCAAAAGACGAATTGTTACTAATGTATTCTGGCACCATGCGTTTGAGCTGCGTGACCATATCCAAGTTGTTTTGTTGATCGAAGAGCGATAAGAGGTGATCCACTTCCGCTGATACTTCATTGAAAACCCTTGATGGGCGCGTGGCAATCAATATCTTGGGATGGTGTGTAGCCAGCATGTCTTCGCTTTGGCTCAAGACCTCTTCAAATAATTTTTCGCCAGGACGCAAACCCGTGTATTTGATCTCGATGTCTTTGCCCAATTCCAAACCCGAAAGTTTGATCATATTGCGAGCCAAGTCCGTCACCTTTACACTTTCCCCCATATCAAAGGCAAATATTTCGCCACCTTGACCCATTGCAGCCGCCTCCAACACCAACCGCACGGCCTCTGGGATGGTCATAAAAAAGCGTGTCACATCGGGGTGCGTAACTGTAACAGGGCCTCCCTCCTCTATTTGTCTTCTGAAGATTGGAATCACCGAGCCATTGGAACCCAGCACATTGCCAAAACGAGTGGTAATAAAGGAAGTGGATGTCTGTTCATTTTTAGCTTGTATGTACATTTCAGCCACCCGCTTTGAAGCTCCCATGACATTGGTTGGATTCACGGCTTTGTCCGTGCTGATCAACACAAATCTTAGCACGCCGAACTCATCTGAAAGATCGGCCATATTGCGTGTGCCCAACACATTGGCGAGCAAAGCTTCGCTGGGATTATTTTCCATCAACGGCACATGCTTATAGGCCGCTGCATGAAAAACCATTTGTGGTTTGAAATGCTCAAACACACGGCGCATGCGCTCCTTGTGGCGTACATCGCCAATCACGACTTCGAAAGCCTTGTGGCCTGCTGCTAACAATTCATTTTCCAGCTCAAACAAAGGAGTTTCAGCTTGATCGAGCATGACGACCAAATGTGGTTGATGATTTAAAATTTGTCTAGCCAATTCACTTCCGATAGAACCTGCAGCTCCAGTGATGAGCACCACCTTATTGGTCACCAATTCGTCGATGACTTTATCGTCCAACCGAATGGTTGCTCGGCCCAACAAATCCTCGATGCGAACTTCGCGGATTTGCCGCACACTCAATTCCCCGTTGATCCATTGTTGGGCCGGAGGAATATTGCTCACCCGCACTCCTGCGTTGATGACTTGATCAACAATTTGCTTTTTGCGCTCATTCGAAAGCTTTTGGATCGCAAATATGACTTCGTCAAGCTTCCCCGAATCCAAATAGTCTTTGAGTTTGTCACTGTGATAGATACTTACCCCTTCGATTTTTTTGCCCGACTTATCTGGATTGTCATCGAAAAAAGCTACAACCGCTTTGCCTGATTTGCTGTCTCTATCAATGGTGCGCTTGGTAATATGTCCACTATCACCCGCTCCAAAAAGAGCCACTCTGGACTGCACTTTATCAGGTGATTTTAACTCCATATAGATCAACTTGACACCTATGCGCATGACCACCATAGCGAACAGCGACATTAAGTACTCCAAAATGAGAATGGAAAAGGGTAAAAAATATTTTCCGTCCCAGAAGTGATACCGAAGCAGGTTGGCTGCAAAAAATGTCAAAGTGCCGAGCGACAGGACCGTAAAAATGCGCTGTGTGTCCTTGCTGCCAGTGAAACGGATGATACCCGCATAGGTGCTTCCAAGCACAAAACCCAGTATGCGCACCCCTAACAACCAGGGCAAAAAGGCCAATGCAAGTTTGACCTCGCCTGCAGGAACAGCAAACTCAAACCGCACCTGATAAGCCAAGCCGAAAGCAAGCAAACAAATGCATACATCTATGGCAAAAATGAGCCATCGCGGGGTATTTTTACTCGGTATCCACACAGTGGCGCAAGATAATTCCAAATAGGCAAGATTTCAGCATGCTACATGGTTGCTACTAACAGCCGCTGAGATCGCCATCTAAATTATTCAGAAAGACCGCTGAATTCAAGGTATGCATTTACTATTCGTGCCTTATGCATCTGCGATCACAAGTTCCAATTATCTTTGCCGCCGCATTTGGTCCACCATTGGACTTATTGCATGGACTATGATCGATACACGTATTTTGAAAATTGCAGTAGCAGCTGCCTCATTTGTTTATATGATTTACTTGTTTGCCACGGGATATTGGGGACAAGGGATTGGGATGTTTTTTGTGACTGCTTTGCTAGTCTTGGTCAGTTTACGAAGCATGCGTCTGGTGCTTGCATTCTTTCAATTGCGCCAACAAAAGATGGACAAAGCCAAAACATGGCTCGAACGCATCAAAGTTGGTCATCTGTGGCCCAACCAACGTGGCTATTACCATTTCCTTTTGGGTTCAATTGATGGACAAAAGAACATGGTAGCCGCTGAAAAACATTTTCGTGAAGCCTTGAAGTTGGGATTGCGCTATGATCATGACAAGGCCATGGCTTATCTGAATCTCAGTGCACTGCAAGCCAGCAAGCGCAAGAAAAGAGAAGCTGTGCACTTTCTGAACGAGGCAAAGAAATATGACACCAAAGGGATCATGAAAAACGAGATCAAGATGCTCAACAAACAAATTACGAGCATGTAAACGTTTTGCTTTAGCAATCAAAAAGAAAAGGACTCCTGGGAGTCCTTTTCTTTTTGATTGTTTTTCAAGCCTTGTTTGCCTTGGATCATAGTTTCGGATCCTCCGACATGGTGATAATGAGCTGTCGCATTCGCTCATTGGCAAATATTAGCCTCTCACAAATACCTGATAACCGTATGCAGGCAATTCCTTCGAGCCTTTGGTATAAAGCGTAAGTGTTTCGCTATTGAAAATGCTTTTGAATTGCTGCTCAGGCATATCTTCCAAGAAATCTACACTTTGTGGTTTCCCACTAAAATTGAGCAACACCAAAACTTCGTCCGCCCCATTGGTGCGTCGATAGCAATACAAAACATCATCACTTGACGTTTTGAGCTTTTTAAAGTCACCTCCAAACTCACCGTTCCACATAGCGGCATGCTCGCGATGCAAATGCATGAGGCGACTGTAGAAATCTTGGTACTTGTAGTTGTTCCAATTGACGGTATCTTTTTCGAAGAATCTCAAACGATGTGCCTTGCCATCTGGGTATTGTTCACCCCCTTCTTGCCCGCTATACATCAGCGGCATTCCAGCCAATGTGAAGGCCAAGACATCAAAAACTTGGCGTGCATTTCCGTGTCGTTCGTACCCTGTGCCATTCCATGAATTTTCATCGTGGTTGGTAGTGAAATACATCCGATAAGCACTGCGCGGAAAAGCAGAATCTTGACGCGCAATATATTCATCCAATTCTGTCAGCGGTTTCTTTCCCTGAGCCAACTCATTGCAGATGTGCATGAATTCCCATGCATACGACATATCAAACGCCTTCTCATGTTGATCTTTTTGTTCTGCTTCAGCGAGCATAAATACAGGCTTTATGCTATCCAAGGCTGCCCTTGCGTCGTTCCAAAAAGGCGTTGGCACCTTCATCGCCACATCGCAGCGATAGCCATCGATGTCGCATTCCTTTACCCAAAATTTCAACGCATTGATCATGGCAGGCCACAGCGGCTTGCTTTCAAAATTCAGCTGCGCCACGTCCGTCCAATCGGTGCCCAAAGGAGGCTGTATCTTACCGGCTGTATCAAGCAAGTAATACTCCAAATGGGTTTCCGTCCACACATTGTCAAAGGCACTGTGGTTGGCTACCCAGTCGATGATTACGCGCATACCATTCGAGTGGGCCGTGCGAACCAAGTTTTTGAAATCATCCATACTGCCGTAATCGGGATTGACCGCCATATAATCACGCACACTGTAGTGGCTGCCCATGCTCGTTTCAGAGGTTTTGCGATTGATAATACCGATCGGGTGAATCGGCATAAGCCATAAGATATCTACACCCATTCCTTTAAGACGTGGAATGTCCTTGCTAAAGGCATTGAACGTGCCTTCTGGAGTGTGTTGTCGAATATTTACCTCATAAATTGTGGCATTCTTAGACCATTCTGGATGGACCAAAGCTTTGGTTTCACCAGAGCCTATTATCTGTCCTTCGCCGGTATAACTGGGAGCTTTCTGTGTGCCACACGCCACGATGATAGACACCCCCGTGAACAAGCCGAGATACCACTTATAAGAAAGAAACTGATTCATATATTTCGTTTATTTTGGCTAAAGTAATAAAAACAAAAGTGTATCAAATACACTTAATCGATTTCAATGACCGCTTCGATTACTCGCTCGGCTTGAGTGCTGTACGTTCTGCCTTCCATCGAATGATTTTGCGATCGTCGCTGGCTGAATAAAAGCCACTATTGCCAGCGACCAAGGCATTGATCGAATGAGTGTGCGCTAGGCCTGATCGAGCAGTTGAGCTAATATGATCCATAGTATGTGCATTCCATATTTTA
>JAIYCK010000125.1 GCA_027488055.1 Flavobacteriales bacterium
CGCCGCCGCCGCCGCCGTTGGCCGGAGCTCCTCTTCCAAAGTCGCCTCCTGCAATACCATTCCATGAGACACCATTATCTAAGCCTGTAAATCCATTCCACATGAATCGAGGAGTTCCTGCTACACCTTCGCCTTTGCCCGATGCAAGTGCCAAATTCGTGCTACTGTATACCGAATTATCATTCGCTCCAGAGCCTTGTAATTCTTGATAACCTCCTCTAAAGCCTCTTGCCGAAGCGTCAATCTCAAAGCCGTTGAGATCCATTGTGCCTGCCACGTCGAAGACCAAGATGCCACCGCCATTGCCATTCCAAGGTGGACATACTAGATTGCTTGCAAGTGTTAGATTGTTAAACTGCGGAACACGAATGACTTGAAATGTTCTTTCGCTGGTGGTGCTTGTACCTGATGCACAAACATAACTATGCACCAACCCACCATTTGGACCTCCACCAGAAAAGGTAAAATTTCCACCTGTGATTGGTACATTGTTGGTAGCCACTACAAACTCGTATACACCTGCGTTTAGAATATTGGTATACCCAGAACCACCCAGCCCGTCGGGACCAACGGTAGCAGAATTGGCACCATACAAATTTGAATTGGCAGTATTAAAGGATGCATTCTGCATTTGAACAATCATCACCAAATCGCCAGGAGCAATAGGTTCAGTGCCAAATGAATTACCAAAACCATCTGGAGCTGACACAGCCGATAAGGCGAAATTTGTAGCGCCTACAGTTACGTTCGTAGGTTTCGCAACAGGAAAATAGGTATTGATGTTGGCAGAAACATTCGCAGAACCGTCGACACCGGGATTGGCGCACACTGGATCGCCTTCATCAAATATACTGATCGACACACTGGCGGTATCGCAGCCATTGCTATTGCATATCGAATAAGTGAAATTCACCACAGCTCCAGCTGCCAAATTCGTGGCGTATTCAAACGATCCAGAAGCATTGAAAACCAAAGAGCCATTTGTGACTGCCGTGCCACCATCGACCAACGCATAAATAAGTATGGGATCACCTGTATCGTTGGATGTTACATTTCCATAGAGTTGATCACCTGTCAAAACATAAAAATCATCGTCCAATGCGACCGGAATGCTGGGACAGTTGAGCACATCCGAAGCATCAGAATTCAAAATGGTGGTAGTCTGATTGACCTCCAAGCCTGGCACAACTTCCTTCGTTACGATGGAGCGTACACCACTTCGAAAAGGAAAATACACTCTTACGAAATACGTTTGATTCGGATCTACCCCGCCAAAATGAAAGACAGGAACTCCAAAACAACCTTGACTTTCTCCAGCTGCAAGACTCATTAGAGGTGAAATCCGATTGTTGTTGCAATCGAACAAAGCAGCAGTTGCTCCATTGGCCATACTTGCAAGTCCACCGCCAAGATCCCAATTTGCAATCACACGCAGGTAATTCGCATCGTTTTGATCATTGGCCCACAGTTGATTATTTTGTGAGGCCATATTCAAACTCAAATCCATATCACCATCATTGTCAAAGTCAATGAATGATGCGCCCTCCACATTACCTCCTGGATTAATGTTTAGATTGACCGGTGCAGATGGACGACTAAATGTCAATGTCCCTGGTACCTGATTGAGAAACAAGTAACTTTCCGTGTGCACGTTTGCAAAAAACAAATCGAGATCTCCATCATTGTCCACATCAGCGATGGTGCAACCATCAATTGTGGCTGCGCTCATATCCACCCCCGAACTCGCCGTAGGCTCACCTGTAGCAGTAAATACACCGCTGTCATTTCTCCATATTTGATTGGTACCTGAATCCGTCCATACCATGTCCAAATCACCATCGCTATCCAAATCTCCCCAAGCGATTCCACCTTTGTTACCATTCGAAGCAATTTGATCGAATGCGTTGGCTGAAAAAGTACCATCGCCATCATTCAAATAAATGTCTTGATTTGCTGATCTGCGCACACAAAAATCCACAAAGCCATCATTATTAAAATCACCCGCACCTGCAAAGTCTCCATTCCCTGAAGACGTTGGCAAACCTGTGATTGCATTATCCACTTGAATAAACTGACCTGATCCATTATTCGATAAGACATCCACGCCGAACGCATGATTATCCACAATCAAATCGAGATCCCCGTCATTGTCATAGTCGATGGTAAGCAAACCCTCCGCGTTAAGACCACCCGTGAGTGATGAGATGGATTGATTTGGAGATTGTGATATCCCTCCGAAAGAATAGGATGGCGTTCCAGATGGACCATTGTTGAGCCAAATTTCTAGTAAAAACGGACCGCATGTAGCGAAGTCCATATACCCATCGTTGTTAAAATCAGCCGCCACCACAGATCGGTTCTTTTGGGTATCATCGAGTGCTTCTGCATGAGTAGCCGTGACATTTGTAAACGAAGACCCAGCATTGCTGAAATAAATCAATGAATTATTTGTATCATTCGTATTCACTACGTGATCCAAAAATCCATCGTTATTAAAATCCGCCCAGCATAAACCCGCTTCCTTATCGCCAGAGGTACTTACACCCACTGTACCCGCTACGTTGCTGAAGTTCTGGCTTCGGCACATGAACGGATTCAACGCCATGGTTAGACACAATAGACCCGTGGAGATTAGGCTTACATTGCGTTGAATTGATCCCGCCAAGAGATGGCTAAGTTTAATGTTAATTTTCATCTTCACTGTACTTTAGTTAAGGTAATAGACAATGGAAGACTCTATTACAACTTATTA
Organism: Flavobacteriales bacterium; assembly: GCA_027488055.1. GTDB lineage: Bacteria > Bacteroidota > Bacteroidia > Flavobacteriales_D > Sanyastnellaceae > CANHSF01. Next base: position 2,753 of record JAIYCK010000125.1, read on the forward strand.
CAAATGAAATGAGTCCTATTTCGATATTATCATTGCATTCTATTTGTTCATAACACAAGTATGTTTATAGCCCCTTAAAAAAGCACATCGCAAATGGAACCTAACTCACCTACACTAAAAGAAGCACAAGCAGCCGTCGACCAATGGATACATACCATTGGGGTTCGATATTTTAATGAACTCACCAACATGGCCATGCTCACAGAAGAAGTTGGCGAAGTAGCGCGCATCATAGCGCGCCGATATGGCGAGCAAAGTGAAAAAGAATCTGACAAAAATGTGGATCTAGCCGATGAACTTGCCGATGTGCTTTGGGTAGTGATTTGTCTGGCCAATCAAACAGGCATCGACCTCACTGAGGCATTTCAGCGCAACCTCCATAAAAAATCATCGAGGGATGCCGACCGCCACCTGAATAATAAAAAACTGAATAACAAGTAGTTAAAAGATTCATCATTCTGATTTTTTGCTCTATTGAGGGAGAAAATAGGCTACTTTTGTATCCTCTCAAACAGAATGCAACCCAGCATTCGTGAAATGCGTATTAGATGGTGAATAATTCAATGGAACAAATGCTTTGTACACATTTTCTGACAAGGTGGACTACCCTTGTCCGCTTTGCTATTTTTATCATCGCTCTTGCTCAAACGTGCGAATCCTTCGGACAAAACACACCTATTGCAGGTGATGATGAGAACTTTACTTATCAGGATATTGCTGTGACCGGCAACGTATTTGACAATGATTATGATCTAGACGGTGATGAACTCACATTTTCAATTGTATCTGGCACCACCGATGGCGTTTGGGATCTATTGCCCAACGGCGATTATACGTATACCCCGAATCAATATGTGACTGGCATCGAAACATTGGTTTATCAAGCATGCGATGAAGATGGCATGTGCGACCAAGCAACCTTGACCATGTATGTGATTTTCTTGAATGATGCTCCCATTGCCAACGACGATAGCTTCTTTGCGGAAATAAATACAGTGCGAACTTTTAATGCGAGACTCAATGATGTGGAGCCCGACAATGAGATCATGCTATTTTACATGGTGGCTCCTCCTGCCAATGGAACAGCATCCATCAATGTGACAAATGGGGTCATTACCTATACACCTAATCCGGGATTCACGGGTTCAGATTCATTCACCTATCAAGCGTGCGACCCTTGCAATGTCTGCAATCAAGCACAGGTAAACGTGACAGTTTTACCTGCCAACGCACCTCCTGTATTCAGCGCTATCAATATCAGCGTCAATGAAGATCAGATGACCACTGGGAATTTATCCTCCTTTGTGACTGATGCCGAAAACGACAATTTGACCTTTGCGCTTTTGACCAATTCAAGCAATGGTAATGCTACCATTTTCTCAAATGGAGATTTCATTTATAATCCCAATGCTAATTTCAACGGTCAAACAAGCTTTTTGATGCAGGCATGCGATATTGTGGGCCAATGCACCTCAGCTATCGCTATTGTAAATGTCGCTTCGGTCAACGATGCGCCGACCGCTCTCAATGATTCATTCGTGGGCAATGAAGATGCCAACCTCAACGGGGATGTTGCTACCAACGATATCGACACCGAATCCGGAACACTTGTCTACTCCGTATTAAACAATCCAAGCGCTGGTGCCTTTACCATGCAGACAAACGGTCAATTTCAATTCATTCCACCAGTCAATGAATTTGGAACATATTCTTTCACTTATCAAGTTTGTGATGCACAATCCGCATGCGCTTCTGCTACAGCGATCATCCAAATCAATCCAGTCAACGACGCTCCTATGTCCGTTGCAGATAATTTCAATACCTCTGAAGACAATGTCCTGACAGGTGCGGTAGCCAATGATATTGATATTGATTCGCCTAACTTGACATACTCTTATACTTCGGGAGCGGCCAATGGGAATATTACCATCAATGCCGATGGTACATTCACCTATGTCCCAAACAGCAATTGGTTCGGCAATGAAACGATTGTTTACGAGGTATGTGACAATCAAAATGCATGTTCAACAGGCCTCTTGCAAATTAGCGTGAGCTATGTCAACGACGCACCTGTTATCGAAGACGAAAACTATTCGATGAATGAAGACGCCTCATTGAATGGCAATGTCGGAAGTAACGATAACAATCAAGGTGAGGGAATCATTACATACACCGTTGCTTCTGACGCATCCAATGGTACGTTAGTGCTCAGCAGCAATGGAACATTTACTTACCAACCCAATGCAAATTGGTATGGCACAGAAATAATTCAATACAGTGGCTGCAATGCCAACAATGCTTGCGATGGAGGAACACTCACCATCACGGTCAATCCAATCAACGATGCTCCACTTTGCACTCCGCTGGTTTTAGCGTTGGAAGAGGATGGAAATGCTGTTTTCAATCCAGCTAATGCAGGCATGGACATCGATTCACCAGGACTCGAACTTTCCATAGAAAATCCTGCATTTGGCACGATCCAATCCATAGACAGCAATGCAATGATATACACTGTCAACGCCAATTACAATGGAACGGACGCCATGAGTCTTACGTTCTGCGACGGCTCAGATGCCTGCTGTGTTGCTCAAATTTCCATCACCATAGCCCCGCTCAACGACACACCCATAGCGAGCGACGGTTCATTCGAAGGGACGGAGGACAATACGCTTTCAGGCCAGATGCCTTCCGCTACCGACATAGATGGCGATGAGATAACTTATTTGGTCATCAGCGCACCGATGAATGGCGATGTCACGATCCAAACCAATGGCGCATTCACTTACACTCCTTATGAAAACAGCAATGGCATCGATTTCTTCACATACAGTGCCTGCGATGCAAATGATGCGTGCGATGCGGCCATTGTGACCATAGAGATTAACTCCATCAATGATGCACCATCGGTGACCAATGAAAGCAATGTATGTCCTCTGGATCTCTCCATAACGGATGATGTTTCGGAAAACGATAGTGATATTGAAACAAGTCAAATGACTTATAACTTGCTCAATGTGATTGGAACTGCAGCCAATTTCAATTTGAATGAGAATGGCACGTATACCTTTGCTCCTGCTCAGGTAGGGTTCACCACGATCGAATATCAGGCATGCGATGAGGATGGACTTTGCGTCACAGGTTTTCTTACTATCGAGACGATTGATTTCAATACAGCCCCACTGGCTGGCCCAGGTGAATTCGAAACAAACGAGGACGCCACATTGTCCGTCTCGTTGTCGGCTCTTGTCAATGATAACGAAGGAGGCACTTTGACTTTCGCTTTGATCAGTGGTGATAACAATGCAGTGAGTTCAATCTCTTCTGAAGGTATCCTAACACTCACTCCAATTGCTAATTATTTTGGGCCGATCACATTGAGTTACCAGGTTTGTGACAACGGAAATCTTTGCGGCACTTCGTCCATTGTTATCAATGTAAATCCAGTCAACGATGCACCAATCGCAAGTGCACTTGAGTTCTTTGGGTATCAGGACAATTTCTTTACAGACCAGCTCAACACTGGTATAATTGATGACGGTGATGGACCTTTTGTTTTTCAACTTATAGATACGGATGCACCAGGTGTTTTAGTAATCAATTCAAATGGTCAATTCACCTTTGACCCTGCACAATATCAAATAGGAAATTTCAACATCACTTATTCGGTTTGTGATGCGGGTGGGTTGTGTGATATTGTGGATGCGTCATTGTATATTATGTATCTCAACGACGTGCCAGTGGCTGAGGATGTATTCATCAGCACGGACGAAGAACAAGACTACAGTGGGTCCTTATTGCCTTATGTTTATGAGGCCGATCAAGAGGCTCTATCCTTCAATATGCTTGCCCAACCTCTTCATGGCGTGGTTACGTTGAATCTAGACGGCACGTTTACATATTCGCCAGATGCAGAATACAGTGGCCTCGATTCCTTCTCTTACATAGTATGCGATGCCATGGGGACGTGCGATATTGGGGATGTCACTATTGAGGTTGTATTCATGAATGATCTACCTGTGGCTACTGATGATTTTGTAATGGTATTGGAAGATGGCGATGTCTCTGGGACGGTCGCAAACAACGATGTTGAATTGGACGATGAGATAGACAGCTATACGATTTATAGCCAACCGTCACACGGCACTTTGGAATTGAACCAGGATGGTAGTTTTACGTATGTGCCATTCCCAAATTATTACGGATTGGATCAAGCCCTGATCATGATGTGCGATCCATGTGGAGCATGCGATATCAGTGTACTCGACATTGAAGTCACATTTATCAATGACATGCCGATCGTAGAAGATGAATCCATTTTCGTGTATCAAAACACCAGTTTTGAGGGAAATGTGTCAACCAATGATTATGAATTGGACATTGAAGAATTGACCTATTTCATTATCAATGACAACAGCAATGGCATCTTTGTTTTAAATGACAATGGATCGTTTTCATATATACCAGGAGACGATGTATTGGGTGTATTCACTGTTGAATATATGGCCTGCGATCCTTGCGGTGCATGCAGCTACGGACTCTTGAGTATCGAGGTCGGTCCACTCGAAGGTGGCAATACCGCTCCAATCACCAATCCCATTTCAGAGGATGTGTGCGCGGGGCTAAGCACTGTGATAGATATCGGCCCCTACATTTTTGATCTACAAGAAGATGACAGTTTGCTTTCAATAAGCTATGGTCAACCAAGTGAGGGTTTTGTGACATCCAACGGAACTGAACTCACCTATTATTCTAACGTTGAATTCCCAGGTATTGTAACCATTGAATACCAGGTGTGCGACAATGGGCAACCTAGCCTATGTTCTTCTTCCACCATTTCGGTGAATGTCTACCCTGTCGAATACCCTCTTGTATCTGAATTATATGTAGAGAATGTCAGTTGCTTCGGCGAATCCAATGGCTATATCGATATCATAGCCACCGAATCATTGGGCAACGTAACCATCACTTGGTTCAACGGCGACAATAGCTCGGTCCAAGACAACTTGAGCGCTGGATACTATGAATTCACATTAACCAGCGATGCGCTTTGCAGCCAGCCGAGCCCATACGGAATAACTGTTTCGCAGCCAGTCACTGGAATTTCAGTCGAGGCCAATGTTGTTGGCATCAACAACATCGAATCGGGTTTCATTGACTTGAACATCACAGGTGGACAAGAGCCCTACACCGTTACATGGTCCGGTATATCAGGCATTCCGGATGGCACAGGACTGATGGATATTACTTCAGCCGGCACTTATTATGCTTCCATTGAGGATGCTTATGGTTGTTCCTTCGACACCAGCTTTGTGATAAGCAGTCTCGACGAAATTTCGAATCTTTGGAATGTTTCGTGTTGGCCAAATCCTGCAACAGATGAGCTCATCGTGCAGGTAACTGGCAGAGGCGGCGCCGTATCATCTATGCAAGTGACAGACGTGACTGGTCGCATTGTTTCACAACAGCAACTTGGAATACTTTCCAATACACATACCGAAAGCATCAATGTGGCCGCTCTGAGTTCTGGACACTATCAGATCGTTATCCTCAGTGATGGCATTCAAAAAACACTTCGATTTGTCAAAAATTGATCTACCAATTAGATAAAAATAGAGCGGGCCAATGACCCGCTCTTTTTATTTCTATTTAATCATACCGTGCATCAATGGCAGATTTGTTCCGAATATTATTTACTCAAATACAAATTGCGTTCTGAATAAACTTGCCTAAAAAATGGATCGCGTAAGTCCTTGATGAAACGAATGGCCTCACCGGTGCTCTTCATTTCTGGACCAAGTTCCTTTTTTTTTTTTTTGAATTTCTCGTAACTGAAAACGGGTATTTTTATCGCATACCCATTGCGCTTTGGAGCGAAATTAAAATCACGTACTTTCTTTTCTCCTAGCATGACTTTGGTCGCATAATTCACATAAGGCTCATCATATGCCTTGGCAATGAATGGCACAGTTCGGGATGCGCGTGGATTGGCTTCGATAACGTATACGATATCATCCTTGATTGCAAATTGAATATTAATGAGTCCCACGGTATTGAGAGCCATTGCAATTTTTTTCGAATGTTCTTCAATTTGAGTCATTACAAAATCACCCAAATTATAAGGAGGGAGCACCGCATAACTATCTCCGCTGTGGATGCCAGCAGGCTCGATATGTTGCATGATGCCGATGGTATACACATCCTCTCCATCACAAATTGAATCGCTTTCTGCCTCGATTGCACCTTCTAGAAAGTGATCGAGCAATATTTTGTTATCTGGCATGTCATTGAGGATGTCCACTACGTGTTTTTCTAGCTCATCCTTGCTGATGACAATTTTCATTTTTTGTCCGCCCAACACATAGCTCGGTCTAACCAAAAGAGGGAAGCCCAATTCGTCAGCCAATTCCAATGCTTGTTCGGCGCTTTCCACCACACCAAATTTGGGGAAGGGTATATTGAGTTCTTGCAATAAGCTTGAGAAACTTCCTCGGTCCTCCGCCAAATCCAGCGATTTGAAATCCGTCCCAATAATTTTTACTCCATATTTCTCAAGTTTCTCTGCCAATTTAAGAGCCGTTTGTCCTCCTAATTGGACGATCACACCTACTGGTTGCTCATGCTGAATAATATCGTAGATATGCTCCCAGAAAACAGGTTCGAAATAAAGTTTATCTGCCGTATCAAAATCCGTGGATACTGTCTCCGGATTACAATTGATCATGATGGTTTCATATCCACACTCTTTCGCAGCAAGCACACCATGCACACAGGAATAGTCAAATTCGATACCTTGGCCTATACGATTTGGACCACTTCCCAACACCACAACTTTTTTCTTATCGCTTCGCACACTTTCATTCTCATCTTCGAAGGTGCTGTAATAATAGGGCGTCTTTGCTTCAAATTCTGCAGCACATGTATCTACCAATTTGTATACACGTTGAATACCCATTTCTTGTCTCTTGTCGTACACAGCACTTTCCAGGCAATCCAACAAATGAGCAATTTGTCTATCTGCGTATCCCTTTTGTTTGGCCTCCCGCATCAATTCATGGGGCAGTGTCTGTATCGTGAACTTATCGATCTTCCGTTCCAACGCGATCATCTCATCAATCTGGCGCAAGAACCACGGATCGATGCGTGTTTTTTCTTGAATGGTTTTGAAGGGTATTCCTAATTTGATGGCATCGTAGACATGGAACAATCGATTCCAACTTGGATGCTCCAAGGAGTGTAGTAACGTTTTTTGATCTTTTACTTCGCGCCCATCTGCACCCAAACCATTGCGCTTGATTTCAAGCGATTGACAGGCCTTTTGCAAGGCTTCTTGAAAACTTCTGCCAATGCCCATAACCTCTCCGACACTTTTCATTTGCAGTCCCAATTCCCTGTTACTGCCCGGAAATTTATCAAAATTCCAACGTGGTATTTTTACAATGACATAATCGAGCGTGGGTTCGAAAAACGCTGAAGTAGATTTGGTAATTTGATTGCTGAGCTCGTCCAAATGATACCCAATTGCAAGCTTACTGGCGATTTTGGCGATTGGATAGCCCGTAGCCTTGCTTGCTAGGGCCGAGGAACGTGATACACGAGGGTTGATTTCGATGGCTATGATATCCTCCTGCTCATCCGGACTCACTGCAAATTGAACATTGCATCCACCTGCAAAATTACCAATGGCCCGCATCATGCGAATGGCCATATCGCGCATCTTTTGATAAGTCGTATCACTCAATGTCATCGCTGGCGCCACGGTGATGCTATCTCCCGTATGAATACCGATAGGATCAAAATTCTCAATGGAACAGATGATCACTACGTTGTCATTTGCATCTCTCAACAACTCCAACTCAAATTCCTTCCAGCCCATCAACGCTTTGTCAATCATGACCTCATGGATGGGTGATAAATGCAGCCCTCTGTCCAGCAGCCCATCAAATTGCGCTGGATCATGCACGATGGCAGCTCCACTTCCTCCAAGTGTATAAGAAGGACGAATACAAAGCGGGAATCCAAATTCCTGGGCAATCTCTTTCCCCTCAAGGAACGACTTTGCCGTGCGCTGAGGTGCCATTGGCACACCAATCTCGCCCATGAGCTTACGGAAAGCTTCTCGGTTTTCGGTGATCTCTATGGCTTTCGTGTCTACTCCTACCATTCGCACACCATACTCTTCCCAGATGCCCATTTCCTCGCATTTAATCGCAAGATTCAACGCAGTTTGACCACCCATGGTGGGCAATACCACATCAACTTTGTGTTCATTGAGGATTTGAAGAATACTCTCATGCTCGAGCGGCAACAAGTACACATGATCGGCCACTACCTTATCGGTCATGATGGTAGCTGGGTTGCTGTTGATGAGTATGACTTTGATGCCTTCTTCTCGCAGCGAACGTGCTGCTTGGCTTCCACTGTAGTCAAACTCACACGCTTGACCTATGACGATGGGTCCTGAACCTATGATCAGAACCGATTGAATTGAGTTGTCTTTGGGCATTTTTTTTTTATCTGACCAGGAACTTGTCCAGTCAGTTAGTCCAAAACGGGCTTTAATAAAACGGTGCAAAAGTAATCCTTTCGACCCCATCGAATTCAACAAAATATAAACGATCTTAGAAAATCGATTCATCCGGCCTTCCCAGTGGCTTGAATCAATAATTGCATAGACCCATGACCCAGCAATTGTTCCATTATCATTCATTTCAATTGTCCTATATCGAATGGGGACATGGTCATGACGTGGTGCTTTGTTTCCATGGTTTTGGGCGTGAGGCGAGCGATTTTAAGCCTTTCCAAAGACTATTGGCTCCTCATCAACGACTGATTGCAATCGATTTGATCGCTCATGGGAATAGTCGATTTTTAGACAACAGAGACCCGACTCAGGCGCTTACTCCGCAGGAATGGGTGAGCCTACTTAATGCATTTCTGGAGGATAAAAAAATTGATACATTCCACCTTATGGGCTATAGCATTGGCGGAAGGATCGCGCTCTGTACGTGGCAATGGATGCCTGAAAAAGTAAAAAGTGTGTTGTTGCTTGCTCCCGATGGATTGAAAAAGAATAAACTATATCAGTTTACGAGTGGAACCTCAATCGGCAGAGCCCTCTATCGATATTTTGTGCGGAAACCAGAGCTGCTCTTTGCAACCGCGGGATTATTGCATAAAGCCCGCATATTACATCCCAAACTTCATCGATTTGTGCATGTGCATCTCGATTCTGAAGCCAAAAGACAACTCGTTTATGACGCGTGGCTCGCATACCGCTTGTTTTTTCCCAACCTAAAGAAACTGAGCCTAATGCACCAAAAAACTTTCATTCCACTGACACTCATATTTGGCAAAAATGATTCAATCATACGGCCTCATTTGGCGAAAAAGTTAACGCGCAAATTCAGAACACATGTCAATGTGATGGAAATCAACGCAGGACACCGACTGCTGAATGACGATTTGATCGATCTGATAATCGCCACTAATTGCTGGCCCAAATGAGCGATTAGAACCAGACACCCTTACCCATAAGCAGCTTAATAAGAAACCCCGTTATTCCAGAATCTCACCCTTTTCAGATGTTTTTCTATAGTTGCGCCATTTGGTTAAGACAGCTTCGATATCATCTGGAATTGGTTTTTCAAAATGCAAACGTTCCCCTGTTACTGGATGATCGAATGAAAGGGACCTTGCGTGCAACGCCTGTCGAGGTAAGATCTTAAAACAATTATCTACAAATTGACGATATTTCTGGAATGTAGTGCCCTTGAGAATTTGATCTCCTCCGTACTCCAAGTCTCCAAACAATGTATGCCCGATGTGCTTCATGTGCACCCGAATTTGATGAGTCCGTCCCGTCTCAAGCTTGCACTCGACTAAGGTCACATATCCCAATCGCTCTAGGACTTTGTAGTGTGTAACAGCATGCTTTCCTTGACTGCCGTCGGGGTAAACGGTAAAGACTTTACGATCGCGTAAACTGCGACCTGTGTTGCCTTCAATAGTGCCATCCTCTGATACATCGCCCCATACCAATGCTACATATTTGCGGTCTGTGGTCCGATCAAAAAACTGCTTTGACAAATGTGAAAGGGCATAATCATTTTTTGCAATGACCATGATGCCTGTGGTCAATTTATCCAGCCGATGCACAAGTCCGGGACGATTTACACCATGCTGTTTGTTATCTGGCAACTGCTCAAAGTGATACAGCAAAGCATTGACCAACGTACCCGTATAATTTCCGTGGCCCGGATGAACGACCATTCCAGCTGCTTTATTTAGTACAATGACGTCCTTGTCCTCGTATAAAATTTCCAAAGGCAAATTTTCTGGCTTGAGTTCAATCTCACGCACAGGGTAGGGCAACTCAATCGTGATCACATCGAGAGGCTTCACTTTGTAGCTACTTTTTACAATGACGCCATTTACCTTCACCCAAGAATTATCGCAGGCATCCTGTATACGAGAGCGCGAGGTCTTTTCAAGTCGATCGTACAAAAATTTATCGATACGCATCAACCCCTGACCAGGATCCGCCGTTATGCGGTGATGTTCGAACAACACATCTTCGCTATCATCTATCAAGTCCTCTTCCAAAGCATCCATATTCACTTTTTTATAAAATTTGTCTTGGCCAACTGATTGTCACCAAAGACCACTATTTGATATACACCAGCGGGTAACTGTGTGCAGTCCATTTCAATTTGAGCACCTTGGACATTTTGCGGTGCTATTACCTCGCGACCTGCTATATCATAAATACGCAAGACATATTGCTCATGTTCTTTCGGCAATTGGATTTGAATCCGATCAGCCGCAGGATTGGGGAACACTGACAAACGTGGCGCTTCTACCTCATTCACCGACGACCAATCTATTTTCCCAGATCGAAAGACAGGACGAATCATAAGGGATCCAGATATGATACTTGATGTCCATTCATCACCCGGGAATTTGTAAAACAATCGACCCACATTCTGGTCGGTATTTTTGTCGTTGCCAATACTGTATTCCCCTGCGTTTTGCTGAATCCAACCCACAAAGAAAGGACCGCTTACAGGCGTTGGTTCATCCAAAGCATAATAGAGAAATCCATTGTGTGAGATAGAATCATAGCTTGGATAATGAAACGTGAAATTCTCTCCCAATTCAGCTCCTGGGGCGTTGCCGTCGTTGTCCCAAACCCGCAAGAAGAAACTTTGATCAGAAGCATCCTCTTCGAATGGCAGCCAATAAATAAACACTCCCAATAAACTATCTTCAATTTGAGCATCAAATTTCATTGCCAATTGGGCGCCGGTATAATCCAATGAGTATGCACGCTCCGCGCTGCCGTCATCATACGCGTAATAATTCTTAAAATGCTGCATAAAGCACATCGTATCATTACTCAATTGCGCATCCGTTTGACTGAATTGAGCGCATACCTCGAACGATGCACATTCCACATTTCCGTCATCGGCAAACACGAAATCCTCCAATCCAACCACTCTGGTAAATTCGGAATACCCATTGGATGTGGGATTGATATTGGCAACACTCGTGTGAATGTTTGTACCGTCAAGCGTAGCCGTCCAAGTCGTGGCGATGTTGGCATCGCCTCCGCTATTGCGCTGAGCATAGCTCCATGTATCAGCCATAAATGTGGATGGATCAGCTAAAAAATGGGTCCATGGCATCGCAGTATAACCAAAGTTCAGCAAGGTGTTCGATGGATATTGAAAGGCTACTTCATCATAAATGGCATTGTTTGGATCCAATCCATTGTTGAGAAAAATATAGTCCAAATGCCATTGATCGATTGCTCCAGTGGGCGTACCAAAATTGCGGAAACGGAATTTAAAGTTTGGAACAAAATATTGTGCTTCATTCACGGCAACAAAAACGGTGTCAAAATAATTCATGATTGCTCCACCATGCGCTGACCAAACTTGTGTCCATACACCATTGTTGAATGGCGTAAAAAATTCGAGCACCAATGAGTCGCTCGCCTCCGCAGCATTGCCCAGACCTCCGTTCTGATAATGAAACAACAAATACACGTTGTCTTCCGCATCATATGTGCTCAAATCAATCGAAAGAGAAGTCAATGTGTCGCATGGTGCAGGCGCCACAGTTTCTTCATCAAATTCATAAGGGTAACCCACATCGTTCAAACCATCCAAGGTGGCCACACCAATGGTAAAAGGTGAAACACCTAAAGTGTTATTGATAAATGCCGATCGATCTTGCCAGCGCAGATCATTTTCGGCCGTATTTTCTGATGGCAACGAATGTTTGGAAAAATCATCAAAAAAGGGCAAATCCAAGATCAACTCACTGCCGCGTGCATTTTGATCAAGTTCCCGATTGTGATGCAATGCAGGATTTGATCGCAATGGTTTTTCTTGCTCTGTCTGGGCGCACGCTGTATGATGACAAATCATTGCCATCCATACAAAGCCAATCAACACATATTTTTTCATCTTAAAAATTATCAGTGGAATCTATAGGACAAGGTTCGTTGTAGAGCCATAGATCGACAATGCGCCCCGGTGATGTCCCAGGACTAAGTGGATCAAATGGCGGATCCTGACGGCAAACGCGGAAAATCATTGAATCTTGTGCCGTTGGCAATGAAATTCCTGGCTCGAAACGGCAATTACATACTAAACCGAGTGTATCCAATACTATTTCAGCCTCACGGCATGTCTTTCCATTGAGATTAGGCACCGCGACCTTTCCGCTGGCGGCTCGGCCAATTACCAATTGTACCCTGTCGCCTCTTGGCACGTAGGAATCTGGACCTACTCGTTTTCCGCCATATACCAATCGAATAATACTGCCCACAAATACATTGTTGTTCTCATACAGCGTGTCAAATTCAATACCCTTATTGCGTAGTTTGATGAATGCAACAGCCGCAAAATCTCCTTCTTTCACACCCAATTTTTCCATGGGCCGGGTGGTACGATAGACCGTCAAAAATACCTGCCGCCCTTCCTTAACTTGACTTTCTGGCGCAGGACTTTGCTCAATCACGGTGCCAGCCTTCGCTTTCTTATCATAAATGCTATCAATGACCAAAACTTGCAAATCGCGCTCTTCCAAAGCCGCGACGGCCTCAGCCAAGGTCATGTCCTGCAAATCGGGCACACTCACATATTGCCCATGGTCTGTATACCACATCAAGCCAAACCATGTCAATGTGATCAACGCCAAGTATATCAATGCGATGCGCAGCATCGACTTCCTGAATTGGGGTGTTTTGATGAATTGTAAGAACGACATAATTTGAGAACCCTGATTTAACAACAAACATACATATTCCCTTGGCTTTGTCCCTCTCTAACTCGATGCTTTGTGAACACTGCCACGTATACATCCCTTGCGCTTGTCATTTTTTCGAAAAATCAACTCTGAAACGTATCATATTTGAAAAAAATTGCCATGAAATTTTCTTTGCACCTCTCCCTTTTGTTTTGCGCTGTTTTATTGCAGCATGCAGCTTATGGACAAAAGAAGCACAAAGCACCTGTTGCCACGGTAACTGCCACCAAGGCCTCAGATCGTCTCGCAAGCGGTAAACAAAACACTCAAATGCGCTTGGAATCGCCACTTAGCAAGCTTCCCGCCACCAATTTAGGCCCCACTGTCATGAGTGGCAGAGTAGTGGACATCGCTGTGGACCCGAAAAATGAGCACCATTTTTATGTCGCTTATGCTACCGGTGGACTCTGGGAAACCCATAACAACGGTGCTTCATTCACACCCATTTTTGACCAACAAGATGTCATTGGCATTGGTGCCATTGCGGTGGACTGGACCAGCCAACGTATTTGGGTAGGTACAGGCGAATCCAATTCTTCACGCTCATCTTACAGTGGACTAGGTGTTTATCTTGGAACTCGCGAAGGCGATTCATACGAATGGCGGCATATGGGATTAGCTGATAGCCATCACATTGGCAGAATTGTTTTACACCCAAATCAACCCCAAACTGCATTTGTAGCCGTAATCGGGCATTTATACACACCCAACCAAGAAAGAGGTATCTACATCACCAAAGATGGTGGCGTCACATGGACCCACGCGCTCGCGATCAATGCTCAAACGGGTTGTATCGATATCGAGATCAATCCCAAAGATCCGAATGAACTATTTGCAGCTGCATGGACACGCAATCGGCGCGCATGGAACTTTGAAGAG
>JAIYCK010000163.1 GCA_027488055.1 Flavobacteriales bacterium
CATGATATCATAATTATTATTGTCAATGTTTGTTTCAGTATCCAAACCAGTGATTTGGTCGCTGTTGGTTGATCCTGCTACGATTGTAGCGCCTGAAGGAGCAATACCCACTGATTCAAAGGCATCGTAGTTCACGCCTCCAATGTATTTTGCCCAAGCCAATCCATCTGCTTGCAAAACGCCCACGAATCCATCGCTGATGCCACCACTGAGGATCGGTGTATCCATGGTATTGATCAAATCCGAAGGACCACCACGGCCGCAGAAGTGCAAGTCTCCTTCATTGGATACCGCCACATCATTTACATAATCAGCAAAATCGCCACCCACGTATGTAGCCCATACCACCTCACCAGTGGCCATCAACTCACCCATTAAGCCATCGGATGTGCCGCCGCCATAGGTGGTCTGATAGTTCATGGTAAATGGAAGGTCTGATGTATTGGTGTGCCCTGCCATGAATATTCTTCCACTCTCAGAACAGGTTAGTTTTGTAATGACGTCTCTACCTGAACCACCTACGTAGGAAGCCGAAATCAGCGTTCCAGATGGATCGATCAAAGCGACAAAGCCATCTGAAATTCCGCCACCATAATCCAATTGGGCTCCATCCATGGCCAAATCAGAGATGGATGAGGTATATCCACCGACCAAAATATTGCCATCGGGCAACTCACACAACGAGGTGCCAAAATCACTGGACCCACCTCCGATAAATAAGCTCCAAACGACAACACCATCTGGGCCTGTTTTGGTGACATAGGCATCACTCAATCCGCCGCCAAATTCGTTTATAAACGACAGATCCGCCAGCATAGCTCCATCACTGATCATACCTGTTGAGTATATGCTCCCGCCATAATCGGCGATGACCTGTTTGGTATCATCATAATTCTCACCACCAGCGTAAGCAGACCACATCACAGTGGGGCCAAAATCAATAGCAGTGTTGAACTGACCAAACAGAGTAGATAAAGAAAACATGAATGCTGCGCATACAGCGAGGATGTTTCTGGGTGGAACGCCAATAGATGGCAAAGAAATGATGGTGATCATATCCAATAGTTTTTAGTGTATTTAAATCACCGATGAGCAGTTTAATTCACATCGGATGCTTGCAGTTGTGAGTTCTTTAACCTTCGACGCACTTAGAAGGTTACATTTTTCGACGGATGTTGAAAAAAAATAGATCAAAATCACCAATCAGCGAATCAAAACAAGTCCAAACCACATCCATCCAACGACCCACAGATGCCATACTTGCGTCCAACGGTCTCATATAGCCTGATGATTTCGACTGAACAACAAACGCTGATTCAACAATGACCCCTTTGTAATGCGTCATGCAATAGCTGCGCTAATTAGGCGCAAAAAAAAACCGATGCCTGCGCATCGGTTTATATAAAGCCTGTTAAAGACTCAATGCATTATTTGACAAAACGAATGGTGTGCTGACCCTTTTCTGAATTGGCTCGCAGCAGGTAGATTCCTTGCGCAAGTTGGCTCACATCGATAGACCATTGGCGCACTGCACTGCCATTGCTTCCCACATAGTGCGTTTGGATCAATTGTCCTTTCAAATCTAGCACCTCGAGTGTCAGTTGCTTAGCCATGGCACCAGCGCATTCCACGTTCAATGTTCCCTCCGTTGGAATAGGATATGCCCGCATGGTCGGTTGCCAATTGTTCAATTCATTCACATCAATAGTTACATCGACCATGGCGCATTCAGTCACGTTGCACGCCAATGGATTGTTGACATCCAAAAAAGTCACGCAGAGATTATATGAACCATTTGCCGAATAGGTATATGTAGCCGAGCTACCAATCGTAGGAAAACCCCCATCACCCCAAGCGATGATATACTGTGGATTTTCAGCACCCAACCCAGTCGCAGTCACTGCAGTTCCACCAGTCATTGGATCGGAAGTAACTTCGATAGCAAGAGTGCAATCCGTTTGCAATTCTGAAAGAATAACCAATTGACAGCTTTCGATCATACAACCACCCTTGTTGGAGTCGGTATAAAGCACACAGATGGTGTATTCTCCTGCTTGGCCATAAGTATGGTAACCTGTGGCCGTTGCCTCGACGGGGGAACCATCACCCCAATTAATGCTAAAGACAGGATTTACAGCACCCGTTCCGGTAGCATTGACCGCTACGTTTAGTCCACTAATCAAAGGGGAAAAAGTAACCATACAATCACCACCACCGCCACCTTGACCGATCACGATGTCATAACAGTCGGTCGCAGAACATCCCAACGGGTTGTTCAAATCAAACATACCACCGCACATCGTGTAGGTTCCGTCCGCGAACGTGTGAGTGCCTGAAGCAGAGAGTTCCTGAGTGCCATCGCCCCAATCGATCACATAGGAGGGAGATGTTGCTCCATCGCCCGTAACAGATGCGCTCACCATATTACCGTCGACTGTAAAAGTCAAAGTCGCTGTGCATTGTGCCAATGCCCATGCAGAGCAACACATGGTCAATACCAAAAAGTACAATTTTTTCATGTTATAAATATTAGTGCAGCGAAAAGTACAATCTCAAAGGATTGAGCCCTCAATGATTTCCTTGCGAATTTTATGAAATTTCCACACAGTTTACAACAAAATTAAGTCACCATCCACGGTTGTATTTTTCACTATTGTCCGCTCCGTGGTGAGGAACATCAATATACCGATACCTTCGCTTTAAACACATAATTGAGAAATGCTTACTCTAACTGGATGCTGATGAAATTTGCTTCCATGCGTTACTCTCTGGCTCTCGAATCCATTGTGATGGTGACTGGTCCGTCATTGATCAATGTCACCGCCATATCGGCACCGAACTCACCAGTTTGTATTGACATACCGCTTTTATTTTGCAATTCATGCACAAATTTGGTATACAACTCCGCGGCTCTTTCCGGTTTAGCGGATCGCATAAAAGAAGGCCGATTACCCTTTTTGGTCGATGCAAACAAGGTAAATTGACTTACCACTAGGCATTCGCCACCTACCTCAATTACATTTTTATTCATTTTGCCTTCCTCATCCTGAAAAATGCGCAAAGCAGCCACCTTGGATGCAATGTATTGGATGTCTTCGTCCTCGTCGACCTCATCAACCCCTACCAATATCAAGAAGCCTTTTCCTATGGCAGAATGTATATCTCCATGGATTTCTACTGATGCCTTTTTTACTCGTTGTATTACGACTCTCATCTCAAAAAGAATATTTTTTGGTTATTCATACGCTGCTTACCAACAACCATATAGGTTCCGCTGGATTGATGTAATTTCGTGCAAAGTAATCTCAACCGCGAGCAACCGATTCATGTCATCATCACAAAAGCATATTTTGGACAAAGAAATAGCCTTTCTGAAGGGTGTTGGTCCTTCGCGTGCGGCACATTTGCGGACGGAACTCCATCTGAAAACATATGAGGATTTGCTTCATCACTTTCCATTTCGGTATGTCGACAAATCCCAGATAGTTAAAATCAAGCAGATCGAAAGTGCTTCTGTAGCCATTCAAATCATGGGCGTTTTCAAGCGCTTTCAAGAGATGGGCGAAGGCAAAGCCAAGCGTTTGGTAGGAATCTTTGGCGATGACACAGGCGATCTAGAGATTATTTGGTTCAAAGGGATCAAATGGATTCGAGAAAACCTCAAGGCTGGTGTGCCCTATTTGCTGTATGGCAAACCCGCCATTTTCAAAGGACGATATAGCCTCACTCATCCTGAAATAGAATCGTTGGAGGAAGCTCGTTTGACGCAAGGTATTGAATTGAAACCCATATATAGCACCACCGAAAAACTCATTCGATCGGGTTTGACCAGCCATGCAATGTCACGCTTAACAATGGCCATGCTGTCTGAAGTGAGTCATTTGGGTGAGGAAAATATTCCTTTGAACATTCGCCAAGAACTGCAGCTGATGGATCGCTCCGAGGCCCTTCGACAAGTGCATATTCCCTCCAATATGCGCAGCTTAGAAGCTGCCCGCAAGCGACTCAAATTTGAAGAGCTGTTCTATTTACAATTGCAGTTGGTGCGCCAAAAAAGACTGAATACGAAAGATCAACCGGCAGTTCGTTTTCAAAAAGTGGGTGATTATTTCAATATTTTCTACAAGGAATATCTACCCTTTGAACTTACCCAGGCTCAAAAGCGTGTGGTGAAAGAAATTCGCACCGATGTAGGACGAGGTTATCATATGAGCAGGCTAGTGCAAGGAGATGTGGGCAGTGGAAAGACCATTGTTGCATTGCTGGCCGCACTGATCGCGATGGACAACGATTTTCAAGTCTGTCTTATGGCTCCCACTGAGATACTCGCCCACCAGCACTACCATGGAATTGCCGCCATGTTGGATCCCTTGCTCCAACGTTTTCATGAGCCCAATGCCTTGGCCTTGCTCACTGGTTCCACAAGTAAGGCACGCAAAAATGAGATCATCCAATTACTGCAAAATGGTACCATTAAGCTACTCATTGGCACCCACGCATTGATAGAACCTTATGTTCAATTTAAAAACTTGGGCTTAGTCATCATTGACGAGCAACATCGATTCGGCGTCATGCAGCGGGCTGCTCTTTGGAAAAAAGCTGCTTTGCCTCCGCATGTATTAGTGATGACCGCCACCCCCATTCCTCGCACCTTAGCGATGACCTTGTATGGAGACCTCGATATCAGCGTGATCGATGAACTACCGCCAGGCCGCAAGCCCATCGATACCCGTTGGAAAGGCGACCAAAGCCGAGCGGCTTTGTTTGGTTTTCTGAAGCAACAAATCGATTTGGGAAGACAGATCTACATTGTATATCCGCTTATTGAGGAAAGTGAAGCTCTAGATTATAAAGATCTTGAAGATGGCTATGAAAGCATATCGCGCGCCTTTCCCCCGCCTACCTATCAAATCAGTGTAGTTCACGGTCGTATGAAATCCGAACACCGTGATTTGGAAATGGCTCGTTTCATCAAAGGCGAAACACACATCATGATTGCCACCACGGTGATTGAGGTAGGTGTGAATGTCCCCAATGCCTCGGTGATGGTGATCGAAAGCGCCGAGCGATTCGGTCTTTCGCAACTGCATCAGCTAAGAGGGCGTGTAGGTCGTGGCGCTGAACAGAGCTATTGCATTCTAATGTGCGGGCATAAAATGAGCGAGGAAAGTAAAAAGAGAATGCAGACCATGGTGGAAACCAATGATGGATTTAAAATTGCAGAAGTGGATTTAGAGATTCGAGGACCGGGTGATTTGTCCGGCACCCAGCAAAGTGGCATCTTGAACCTCAAAATTAGTGATTTGAGCAAAGATCAGCTTCTATTGTCCCAAGCACGGGAAAGTGTGCTGACCCTCATCGACGAGGATCCTGAGCTCATTCATTCCGACAATCATGTAATTACTTCCTATTTGCGCAAGCTAGCCTCTAAGAAGAGTGATCTATCGCGCATCAGTTAATCTCATCAAAGGGGCCGCGCGAAGGTGAAAGTGCCCTTGTCCTTTTCAAATGAAGCCCCTATAAAAAAAGAAATCCCGCCGAAGCGGGATTTCATTATTTCTTTCCGTTGTGATTATTTCACCACTTGGATTCTTTCGATTTTCTGTTCGCTGTCATTGCTCAAACGAATCATGTAAGTACCTGACTCGATTGCAGCAACATTGAAGTCTGCGATGTAAACTACACCAGCATTCACCTCGTTGTTGAACAAGTTAGCAATTACGCGGCCAGTCATATCCATTACTTGTAGAGACAATTTGCCATCTACTTCGCTAGAGAAAGAAATCAAAGATTTCTCTGTTGCAGGATTTGGCTGAACACCCACAATGGCGATGTCGCCTTTGCGAGCAGCTACAGGAGCAGAAGCAACAATATCTCCGAACGTATTGTCCATATCACCATAAGTGATGTTTTGGCAATACTCTACCATGTTGCCTGTGCAATCCCAAGCTGTCCAGCAGCGTGTGATTGTGTAATTCGGGCAGCAATCCAATTCGAAAGCAAAGTCACCAGCACCAGATACAGTAGAACCGCTAGTTACTTGTTCACCGTTTACCAAGAATATACCTGAGTATTGGAACCAACCACCGAAGCCATATGCTCCGTTGTAGTTGTTAGCACCATCACCCAATTGGAAACCGAAGTAGTTGTTTGCTGGAGCGTGAACTAGGCTCAATGCAGAACCTGCATAGTTACCAAATCCGATCAACTCAGCACCTTCACCAGCAACAAGCAAGTAGTACAACCAATCTTCATGGTTTGCAGCTTCGCCACCGCAATCAGCCTTGAAGCCAGTTGGGAAAGCTTGCGTGCTCCACTGAGACCAAGTCATTTCGTTTGCAAACGTTACATTTACTTCGAAACCAGAAGTCAAGTTGTTGTAGCTAACTACGTTTACAGAAAGGTCGATGGTACCGTCATTGTTTTGTACAAATGAAGGCTCCGAACCTGGCTGAATCACATAGTACTTGTATGCATTTGGCAAGCTGAATAAAGCCATAGCCCAATCCGTAGGATAGAAGCAAGGATTGTTTGATGGACGAACAGGAGTTGTCAATTGACAATCGTTGCCACCGTCTTGAGGACAGTCACCAGTGCAATACTCATTGTATTCCAACGTAG
Organism: Flavobacteriales bacterium; assembly: GCA_027488055.1. Classification (GTDB taxonomy): domain Bacteria; phylum Bacteroidota; class Bacteroidia; order Flavobacteriales_D; family Sanyastnellaceae; genus CANHSF01. Next base: position 6,622 of record JAIYCK010000163.1, read on the forward strand.
GTTCAATGTCGCAGTTGTCAGTTACTGTTACTTGAGCAACAGCTGGCAACTCAGCACCACAGTCCATCATCACGTCTGCAGGTACACCTGCCAATACTGGCTCAGTAGTATCTTCGATTGTGATGTTGTAAGTCAAGTAGCTTACGTTGAAACAAGCATCCATTGCTTCGTAGGTAACAGCCCATACGCTTGATGCGCATGCTTCGCCTTCAACCAACTCGATTGAAACTTCCACTGTTGCGTCACCGCAAAGATCAGAAGCAGTTACAACTTGAGGTACATAAGTATCCAAATCCAAGCACTCGTAAGACTCATCTGTTACAGTCTGATTGAATGTAGGAGCGTTGTCATCATATACATAGTATACAACATCTACTGACTCAGACATATTGCCACATGCATCCACCGCCCAGAAGGTGTGAACTACAGTGTAGCTATTTGGACACTGGCCAGGGATTTCAACTGACTCAGATTCTACAACTGCATCGCTGCAAAGGTCAGTAGCTGTTGGCATTTCGTATACGATTTCATCTTCGCAGCTTACCTCACCACCTGTTGGTAGATTTTCCAAAACTGGAGCCTCGGTATCAATGTGGTTCGTTGTGTAAGTTACAGAAGAAGAATTACCGCAATCATCTGTTACAGTGAAAGTAAGTATTTCAGTGTAGTAGCCTTCGCAATCGCCATTCACAACAATGTAGTCAGAATCCCAAGTGAGATCCAAATCACACGCGTCATAAGCTGATGGTTGAGCATACAATACTTGCGCATTGCAAGAGATAGTAATTTCAGAATCTTCGCCGTCGATCATTGGAGCAGTTGTATCTACAATGGTGACCACTTGATCCACTACTGTTACATTACCGCAATGATCTGTCGCTGACCATACATACGTATAGGTAGTTACGCAGCCATCTATTACTTCATTCACATCGCTTTCCAATACCAATTCATCATCGCAGTTGTCGGTGAACACTGGGATAGCAAAATCCCAAGCAGAACCACACTCTACTACCATGTCAACTGGCTCGAAGCTAGCAACTGGATTAACGCTGTCAGTCAATGTGATGAACTGAACGAATTCAGTTTCGTTACCACAATCGTCAGTAGCCACATACGTGCGGATCAAACGACCTGCGCAGCCACCACTTGCAGGCTCGTCACCTACAATAACAATCGTTGGAGTCTCATCGCAATTGTCAACCACATTCACAAGAATTTGGCTGCTGATGTTATCACAAGGCATGCTGATTTCAACCTCGCCAGTGATTACTGGAGCAGTTGTATCCACGATTGTGATAGTGTGATAAACTGTTGTTTCATTGCCACATGCATCCACTGCAGTCCAAGACTGGTTGATGTAAGTGTTACAACCTTCTTCTGAAATGCTAGATGCAGGATACACAGTGATGTCATCGTTGCACTCATCAGCAAAGATTGGAGCCCATCCAGAAGGTTCTTGATCACACTCGATCACTTCGTCTTCTGTTGCATTAGTCAACGTTGGAGCAGTCACATCCACCACGTAGATGTATGCACTTGCTTCACCAGACATATTTCCGCACTGATCGATCGCACGGTAAGAGCATTCGATGATAGCCACGTTTGGGCAATCAACGTTTGTGTTGGCAACAACACTTACTACTTCCCAAGACGCGTTCTCGTCGCAATTGTCTTCAACACCTGTTGGTGCTAGACCGTATTCCGCAAACAAAGCTGCGTTGACAGCGTCAATTGCGATCTCTCCACAATTCACTTCTACTGAGTTTACCTCAGGCATGTACAATACTGGTGCAGTTGTATCAACCACAGTGATCACTTGATCAACTACAGTTGTGTTACCACAATCATCTGAAGCAGTCCATGTGTAGGTGTAAACCATTTCGCAATCATCACCTGATGGGATCATTCCGAATTCTACATTAACCAACTCGGTGCAAACATCTGTGAAGTTCACATCAGCGAAAGACCATTCTTGGTCACACTCATAGATCATGTCAGCAGGTTCTTCAACTACTACAGGAGCTTGAGTATCTACCACTGTGATCACTTGATCAACAGTTGTAGTATTTCCGCAATGATCGATTGCGATCCAGATGTACGTGTAAACACTCTGACAAGAATCTTGTGTAACAAATACATCAGCAGTCAATTCCATTACATCATCGCAATTATCAGTGAAGCTAACTGAAGCTGGCGCCCAAGTTGTACCACACTCGATTATCTGATCCAATGGATCTACGCTAGCCACTGGAGCTGTTACGTCGATCAAAGAGATGAACTGTTCGAAAGTTGTTGTGTTGCCACAATTGTCTACTGCAGAGTAAGTACGGATGTAACGACCCGCGCAGCTTCCGCTCACTGGCTCATCACCCAACCATGTAATAGTAACTTCATCGTCACAGTTGTCTGTAGCAGTTACTCCGATTTCGTAGCTAATATCATCGCAAGGCATGCTTACTTCGATATCACCTTCGATTACTGGAGCTGTTTCATCATATACCATGATGTATTGAGTGAAGAAGTTTTGGTTTCCGCACGCATCAGTAGCAGTCCAAATACGGATGAATCCACCTTGACAATCGTTGGTGATTTCACCTTGATCTTCATAAGACAATTCAACGGTGCTGCAAAG
>JAIYCK010000267.1 GCA_027488055.1 Flavobacteriales bacterium
CTTTCTCTCTTTCGCCTTCTCTGATGCGGTCTGCAATGTGATTGCTATACCACAAGGTGATACCCACAATCACTGTAGCAATGACCAAAAGGAAAATTTTCCAACGTTGTTTGTTACTGTATAAATTCATCTTTTGCTTCCGCGTTGCAAGATCATAAACAATGCTCAAACTTAACCCACTCGATGGCAATTGTGCATGGATCCTTCAATTTTTACTATATTTCCCAACCTTAAAACCCTCTATCAATGCGATCATTGCGCTTGTTATTCCCTATCCTTTTGATGCTCACGGTGGCATTTCAATCCTGTACCATCGAAAAGAGACACTACACCAAAGGTTATCATATTCAACGAAATGGGCAGCTGGCCGAAAAATCGCGTGCGTCCAAAACTGATCGCATCGCACACGAACAGTCCGCCCAAAAAAGCGATGCGACACAGCCATCCGACACCCTATTGCCACCACATAATGAACCGATCATTCCCGTCGCGGCTACATCGTCTGCTGCCTCGAATCTAGCCACTCCCAAGACGAAGGACACAGAAGTCGACATTCGACGGAACGGTGCACCTTCGGCCCGTATTCAGAAAACATGGAAAAATACCTTTCAATCGCGCCGACCTGCATTGCCGGATGATGCACTCGGCTCCAAAGAAGAAGAGAAACGATATAGTGCCTTGGCCATTGCCTCCATCATCATCACTGTGATGGCCATTTTCACCTACCTCCTAGCCATTCTTGTGATCAGCGGCTGGGCAGCGCTGGGATATGCCATCCTCTCGATACTGCTTGCCTTGGTCGCTTTTGTGGTGGGGATGATAGCCATCCTCTTGGATTCCAAAACTGAACGCACCATACCCATTCTCTTTTATCCGTTTTTCGGCATTGTCGCATTGGTTGCCTTGATCACATTGTTAGCGTTTTTGTTGTCTCTCATTTGATGTTGGTTGTTTCCAAACGAAGAAGCCACTGCTGATGAGCAATGGCTTCCCCTTAACCAAACTAAACTAAACCAAACTTATGAGAGAATTACTCGATGCTCGTTTGCATCAGGTAGCTTGTGAATGTCTTAGGCTTTATTTATCATTGAAAATCCAAAGTCCTTGACCGTGAAATTCTTTATCGATGGTATTCATGAGCTGAAAGTGTTTGAATGAATAAAAAGGTCTTTTGATCCGATTCAAAGCATTTGTTGTTTGAATCATAACATAAAGATGGCTTGCCTATTTTGTTAAGCAGATCGCGCTTGTAGGATCGGTATCGAATGGCCAACCATCGGTTGATTTGATTGTACGTAAGGATTTCGTTCTTTTCACAAAACCATAATATTCTGATTTACAGCGCAATGGCTATTTTTGTGCGCGAATAAGTAAATCCAGACAGGAGCTTGAAACACAAAGATGAAAAAGGGCATAAATGGTTGAAAAAAATATTTCGCTGATTTTCAGTGACTTAACGCCAAAATGGCCAAAAAAAAGTTCAAATCTTCAATACTTTGTTGAAAAGTGCTTGCAGAGTGAAAAAAGAGTGCTATTTTCGCACCCCGTTTTTCAGGAATAGAAAAGCGCTAGAAATCAAGAGAAAATGGATACGTTGAGTTACAAAACAGTTTCTGGTAACAAAGAAACAGCAAACAAACAATGGTTGTTGATCGATGCAAAAGGTCAAACATTGGGTCGTGTGTGCAGTGAAATCGCATACGTCTTGAGAGGCAAACACAAAACCAACTTCACTCCTCATGCCGATTGCGGCGACAACGTGGTAGTGATCAATGCGTCATCTGTGGCCCTTACCGGCAACAAATGGGACGAGAAACAATATATCCGCTACACAGGTTACCCAGGTGGTCAGCGTTTTGCAACTCCAAAAGAAATGATGGCGAAGCATCCTACGGCAATGATCGAAATGGGCGTGCGTGGTATGCTTCCAAAGAATCGTTTGGGACGTGCTATCTACCGCAACCTATATGTTTATGCAGGTACTGAGCACGAGCAAGTGGCTCAACAACCAAAACCACACACAGTAAATCGTTAAGACTTTAGAATCAATCCAATATCATGGCCGAGATCACAAACACCTCAGGACGCAGAAAGACAGCAGTAGCCCGTATCTATTTGAAAGAAGGATCTGGTTCTTTCACCATCAATGGTAAAGACTATACCAATTACTTCCCAACGATGGTTCTTCAATACAAAGTGAACCAACCATTCAAACTTACCGGTACGGAAGGTAAATATGAATTCAAAGCCAACCTAGATGGCGGTGGTATTACAGGTCAAGCGGAAGCGCTTCGACTTGCAATCAGCAAGGCGTTGATCGAAATCAACCCAGAGTGGAAGCCATTGTTGAGTGCAGAAGGTTTGACAACGCGTGACCCACGTATGGTGGAGCGTAAGAAATTCGGTCAGAAGAAAGCTCGTAAGCGCTTCCAGTTCTCTAAACGTTAATCGTTTAGCCGAAGGTTTAGCATCCAAATTGTGCGGACTGTTTTGGCCATCTATCCAGGTGGTGGGGTATTGAGGACAATACCCCGAATCGAAAGAAAAACAAGGCATTACCACACGATTGATAAAGTGAAAGTAAACAAGTATATATTTTAAAAAATGGCAAAAGTTACATTTGACGAATTGTTAGATTCGGGTGTTCACTTCGGACACTTGAGCCGCAAGTGGAACCCCAACATGGCTCCTTACATCTTTGGAGAGAAAAAAGGGATCCACATCATAGACCTTAACAAGACTGCAGTTAAATTGGACGAAGCAAGCAATGCCCTTCGCCAAATTGCTAAGTCTGGTAAGAAAATTCTTTTCGTAGCTACGAAAAAACAAGCAAAAGACATCGTTTCTGAGAAAGTTGGTGCCATCGGCATGCCTTTCGTTACGGAGCGTTGGCCTGGAGGTATGTTGACCAACTTTGTGACGATTCGCAAAGCGGTTCGCAAAATGACCTCAATCGCTAAAATGGAGACCGACGGCACAGCAGCTACACTTAGCAAACGTGAGCGCCTTCAATTGACACGTACGTTTCAAAAAATGAACAAAACTTTGGGTTCGATCGCTGAAATGAATCGTGTACCTGCTGCTTTGTTCGTAATCGATATCATGAAAGAGCACATTGCAGTAGCTGAAGCCAAGCGTCTTGGTATTCCAGTATTCGCAATGGTGGACACGAACAGCGACCCACGCAAAGTAGATTTCGCTATCCCATCCAATGACGATGCAACTAAGAGCATCGGTAAAATTTTGGATGTAGTGATCGAGTCCATCGCTGAGGGTCTTTCTGAGCGCAAGCAAGAAAAAGACAAAAACGACACGGAAGAAGCTCCATCCACTGGTACTCCCAACACGGGCGGAACACGCGGACGCAGAAACCGTTCAACCACAGCTCCACAA
>JAIYCK010000384.1 GCA_027488055.1 Flavobacteriales bacterium
ACCCGTGTCGGGGCAAGTGATAACATCTCTTCCGGCGAATCAACCTTTATGGTGGAGATGAATGAAACGGCCAGCATCCTCAATAATCTTTCGATGCGAAGTCTGGTACTTCTCGACGAGATCGGCCGGGGTACAAGTACTTACGATGGCATTTCCATTGCATGGTCTATTGCCGAGTTTTTGCATGAACATCCCACAGCGCGGGCCAAAACACTTTTTGCCACACATTACCATGAGTTAAATGAAATGGCTGAGCGTTTTCCGCGCATTCGCAATTTCAATGTGAGTGTAAAAGAATTGGAGGGTCGAATCATCTTCTTACGAAAATTGCAAGCCGGCGGAAGCAACCATAGTTTCGGGATACATGTGGCCAAGTTGGCGGGCATGCCAGTGGTGGTTTTGGATCGAGCGAAGCAGATGTTGGTTGAGTTAGAGAAGACCCATCAAACGGAGCGCAGAAAAGAGAAAGCTGGACAAGTAGCAAAGGAGCAATTGCAGCTGAGTTTCTTTCAGCTAGATGACCCTACATTGGCCCAAATACGAGAACAAATTTTGGACTTGGACGTCGATCGTTTGACTCCAGTTGAAGCCTTGATGAAGCTGGACGAGATCAAACGAATTTTGTCAGGTGGCGCTCGTTGAAGTTGGCAAGGATTGCTAGGCGAGCGAACACAGATTGATTTATGGACGCATCAGCAATGCCACGGCATGCGCTACTACACCCTCTTCGCGGCCTATGAACCCCATTTTTTCGTTGGTGGTAGCCTTGATTGAAATTTGATCGAGATCGATGTGTGCATGGGTTGCAATCGCTTCCTTCATGGCATCTATATGCGGTGCAATTTTGGGTCGCTCCAATACCAAGGTGGAGTCGATGTTCTGAATTTGCCAGCCCTTTTCGGTGATCAATTGAACCGTGTCTTTCAGCAGTATTTTGCTGTCGATATTCTTGAATGCTCCAGAGGTGTCAGGAAAATGAAATCCAATGTCTCTGAGATTGGCAGCACCAAGCAAGGCATCGCATATGGCATGTAAAAGCACATCAGCGTCGCTGTGTCCTAAAGCGCCTTTGTGATGAGGTAGTTGAACACCGCCTAGCCAAAGCTCGCGGCCCTCCACCATTTGATGTACATCAAAACCATATCCCACACGTATTTGCATGGCCATCTTATTTTTCTTCCCCTTCGTTATTGGAGTCACTGTCCGATTTGCCCAAAGCGAATTTGAGACTGAAACGAAGTGTATTGGCCAATGGGTTTTGGTTGGTAGTAGAAATCAAGTAAGAGATGTCGATGGTCATAACTTGATATTTCAATCCAGCACCCAAGGTGATGAATTGGCGATTGCCTTTGGAGAAATGTTCGAAGAAATATCCAGTGCGGAAAGCAAATTGTTGGTCGTACCAATATTCCATTCCACCACCAATATTGATTTCGCGCAATTCCTCTTTGAGTACTGAACCTGCGACTAAATTACCATCGTTGTCAATATCACCAGGAGCGTCATAGAAGCTTTGCATAATACCACCCGCGGTACCTACATTGGGATCCATGCCGGATTCAATCGATTCTCCATCTTCAGAATAACGAGGTGGAGTAGGAACCAATAGTTTGTTGAAGTCCAATGCGAATGTCAGCTGATTGTACGCATCGAAATTGGTCGTGATGGCTGTACCCACTTTCAAATTTGTCGGAATGAAGTCACGTTTATCACTGTTCGTATAACGCATTTTGTTACCGACATTGGAAATATTTCCGCCGATGTTCAAGCGCGATTTTTTTCCGCCAAGTTTGATTTTGTCATTGGTGTAGAAGACCGAAATGTCTGCTGCAACGGATCGCCCTGGTCGGCTATCGGCTCCGCCCACATTGGTGCCGCCTGTAAGGTTGCTATTGACAAATCGAATGGCGATACCGCCTGAGAATTTTTCGCTGAATTTTTGACCGAATGATCCATCAATTGCAAATTCATTTGGTTTGAAATCACGAATGGCACTGCCCACATCGTCTGTAAAGGTGATGTTGCCCAATGTGAAATAGCGCAAAGAAGCCCCAACTGTTTGATTTTTACTCAAGCGCTTGTAGCCGCTTAAATACGCCAAGCTCATATCATTCACCAACGCTCTTAGCCAAGGGGAGTAGGACAATGAAACTTCCATGTCTTCTTCCACAAATGCAAGCTTAGCGGCATTGCTGTAGGTGGCATTTGCATCAGGGCTCAGAGCCACATTGGCATCGCCCAAAGCACCCGAACGAGAATCAGGAGTTATTTGCAAAAAAGGCACCGCAGTGGTGATGGTATTTAGCTGCACCTGCATGGCTTTACCGTTTTGATTCAGCTGCTGAGCGAAGACTGAATGACCTATTGCCATCAATACAATGAAGGCGGAATTACGTGCTTTTAACATGATATTATTCATAAGGGGGTGCCAAATATACGGCGCTTCCTAAAATTTGTTTCTAACGCAGGACAACCAACTTTTCAAATTGTTCGGCCTTTTGGCCCAATGCATTGCGGATTTCAACCTTGTAAACATAGACTCCTCGTCCAATCTTATCTCCGTAGTCGTCCAAACCATCCCATTCGATAGGCGTGCTGCGGAATCCTTCCTGCTGTACTTGCTGCACAATGGATTTGATGAGCTTGCCACTGACGGTAAAAACTTGGATCCTGACATCGAGCATTTCACAGGCTTGATTGTGCTCAAACATGAAAGAAGTGCGCGTAGTGAAGGGATTCGGATAGTTGAGTACATGAGCTAAGGCGATTTCCGAGCTTTCGGCTACCACGAACCCCAACGTATGCTTGTTGCTATTATTGTGCACGTCCCACGCTTTTAAGGTCAGGGTATGCTCTCCTTCCTTCAAATCGGTGAGCTGATAGCGCACTTCGCCGCTTTTATAGGTATCGGTGTCCGAGGTGTAAAAATCATTGAGTACAATGGGATTGCTGCTGTCTTCATCGATGATGGCCGTGAGGTCATGGCCAATTCCATTTCCAACGGTGTTGATGCCGTTTTCATCATCCAACAATGCGAGCAGAATGGGTTCGTTGTTGGTGACACCGCCTGATACAAAAGTGGTGTCGTTCATGAAAAGCTCAATTTCTGGGCCTACGGTATTGAGTTGGGCCGATGCCAGCATGCTGCCAATTTTGAAATTTTGACTAGCTCCGTGCGCATCCATGCCATTTGCCACAGCATAAAAGCTCATTCGGCCCGGTCCAACGGTATAATTGATGTCATACGGAACCACATATTTAAAGGTGAAGTCTCCATTTTGTACACTGGCTTTTCCACGGAAAATGATCTTATTCCAGGTATTGTATTGAATAGCAAGTCCGCCGCCCTCAATCGGATCTGAATCGTTGTTCAAGGTGGTCACTCGGGTGATTTTGTCGAATACATTGGGATATACAAAACCATTGAAATTGGTCAGCTTCTCGCCATTGGCATTGGTGATCATGCCCGTAATGGTCACCTCTTCCAATGATTTGATCGTGTCGTTGTAGGCAATTGCATCAACGCCATTGATGGTATTGATCACTACATTTTCCTTGGGATATCTCAAGCGCAAGGCGGGATCCCCTAGTAGGCTGAAATTGGGCTTGCTATCGTTGCTTGCTGGCACCCCATTCTTAGTAAGCATATTGATTTTGCCCAAGGTCAACTCGGGGTCTTCGTCATGCAGCGCACATTCAAAGAATGCGGTATCCAATTGGTAATTTGCTGTCACAAATACAATGCGGGTGGTGGTCATGGCTGCGATGGCACCGCCGTTGGGGTTCATCACAAGGACCTCGCCCGCTGTGGTTTGTGAATTATCGTCGAACTTGGCCAATTCGCAGGTGGCTGTGAGAAATAGCGGCAAGCGATATTTATTGGTGAAATTGGCAAT
>JAIYCK010000127.1 GCA_027488055.1 Flavobacteriales bacterium
TCCTCTATTGGGAAGACTGCGGTCAAATCCGATACCGTCGTCTGAAATGTACATATGCAGCTTGTGATCCTTGAATTCAATATTGAGCATGACACGCGTGGCCTGTGAATATTTCTGTGTATTCTTTATGAATTCCTGTATCACGCGATACAAATTGATGCTGATGAGCGGATCGTTTATGGTCTCAGAGCCTTTGATATTGAGTGAGTATTTTATTTTGTCGAAGCGACTGATGCGATCGAACAAGGTCTCCACTGCGCCAATGAACCCATGCTCATTTAACACGCGTGGCATGAGGTCATGCGATACTTGCCTTGTTTCTTCGATGGTATCTGCTATCAATTCATTGATTTGCCGAATGATGTCCTGAGAGCGTGCAGACATCTCTTTGCTTTCACTTGATAGGTTACTTAAATAAAGAGACATTGCCACCATATTTTGTGCAATACCATCGTGCAACTCTTTCGAGAGGCGCTCCCTTTCCTTTTCTTCTGCAGCCACAGCTGATCTCAGAATAAGGTTTTCAGTATTTTTTTGTTCGGTGATATCCTGGCATGATCCGGACAATAACAACGGGCTGCCCGCTTCGTCCCAAGCAACTACTTTTCCAATGTTCAGAACCCATACATAATGTCCCATTTTATGTTTGAAACGAATCTCACAATGGTAGTTGGGATTTTTTCCTTCGATGTGACGCTTGAGTAAATCGCTCGCATGGCGAAGATCGTCGGGGTGCATAAATGCTTTCAATTGTGAGATTTTCAAGTCGCCAATTTCCTCACTCTCATAACCAAGTATGTCAGCCCATCGTTTGTTGATGAGCACTTCGCCGGTTTGTATATAATATTCCCAGGTACCTACATTGGTACCTTCGATGATGTTTTTCAGTCGTCGCTTTTCGATCTCAAGGGTTTGTCGATTAATCTCTAAGGCAAGTTCTGCATTCTTAGTGTCTGAGATATCGATCAGTGTACCGTTCCAAAGTGTTGCTTCATGTTCTACTTTTTTGGGAATGGCATTGCAACGTATCCAGCGTCTTTCTCCCAATTGATCCGACATTTGGAAATAACAAATCCAAGGATTCAAATGTGCATGTGCTTCTGATAGACTGCCCAGCAAATTATTCAAATCCTCTGCTTCAATCCTTTCAAGTGCCTTAGCAACATCTTTATACAATTCTGAAGGAGTAAGCCCAAAAAGACTCGTAATACCATCGCTAATATAATTGACAGTGATCTGGTGGTCACTGCTGTAATGGAATTGATAAACGGCACCCGGTATGGACTCGCTGACTTCTTTGATTTGGCGCTGAGACTCCTGAATAATTAAATTGGCTTTAATGCGTTCTGTGATATCGCGGGAGTTGATGATAATCGCTTGTATGGATGGATTTCCCAGTTGATTGGCCGTCCGCGCTTCCAACGTGATGTAGTGTCCCAATTTGTGCTTGAACCGGAAAATGGCATTCACGCTGTCTTCTCCTCCAATAACCAGTCGTTCAAAAAGTGCAAGGGTAGGCTCATAATCATCTGGATGAACAAATTCGAAAGCACTGGTACCTATAAGCTCCGACTTGTGATAACCCAAGATGGAATAAACACTTTCGCTTTGAAATTGAATCATTCCATTCGCGTCCAAAAGGGAGATGATATCAATGTTATTGGCGACAATGCTCTTTAGTCGCTCTTGGCTTTGATCAAGTTCGATTTGCAGATTCTTCAGTGATGTCACATCCAAACAAGCCCCGTACATTTTAACTGGTTTCTGTTGGTCATCTAAAATGACAGAAGCCCATGATTGTAGCATTTTGATGTTGCCATCTGACAACACTACACGCTCCTCGAAGCTTACCTCTTTGGAATGGGTAAGGGCGCTATAAATTGTTTCTTGTATACGTTTTCGATCCTCTTCGTGCACCATTTGCAGGTATCCTTCAAAGGTGGGAACATAGTTGGACTTGTCTTTCTCGTAAATATTATACAATTCATCTGACCATTCTACTTGGCCAGTAGATATGTTCCAAGTCCACGAACCCAAATGCGACATTTGTTGCACACGCTTCATCAGTGAGGAGAATTCATGCTGTTCAGCCGCAACCTTTTTCATCTGCCGGCGGTTAGCTGCTTCTTGAATTTCCCTTGTGACCACACCTCCTAAACGCATCAAATTATCCTTCATGATGTAGTCGTGCACACCGAGTTTCATCATCTCCACGGCGGTTTCTTCTCCAACAATACCGCTGATAAGTATAAAAGGAATATCTAATTGTGATGCTTGCAGCACGTGAAGCGCCTCCTTAGCACCAAAGCCAGGCACATTATAATCGGCAAGAATAAGATCATATGCTTGATCAGTCATTGCCGTTACCATGTCTTCCCGTGTCATCACTTGACGCGCAATCACATGATAACCTCCATTTTCGATAGCACGCAGAGCTAATGCGGCATCGCTTTCGTTGTCCTCAATGATTAGTACGTATAATTTTGTTTTCAAAGATTCGGTTTAGATCAAGGATTCGATTGGGAGGATTTGTGCAGCGGTGGGATTTCATTCATTACCAACCAATACAATCCAATTGCATTCAATACTTCTGTAAATTCAATGAAATCTACAGGTTTACGAATATAACTATTCGCTCCCAAGTCGTAACTGTCGGCGATGTCTTTTTCTTCGATGGAGGAGGTTAGCATTACTACCAATAATCGGCTTGTGATCGGGTGCTCACGTATGCTTCTCAAAACAGTAAGCCCATCTTTTTTAGGCAGTTTAATGTCGAGCAGCACCAAAGCTGGCATTTCGCTCGGATCCCGATCTTGATAAGCACCCTCACAAAGCAAGTATTCCAGTGCTTCTTGACCATCGCGCACAATCACGAGCGGATTCAGCAATTGAGCGCGCTCAAAAGCTCTTTTCGTGAGTTCTATATCACTGAGGTTGTCTTCAACCAATAGGATGGATTTAGTGATCATTTATTTATTAATTGTAAAATAAAAAATAGCTCCTTGATTTACTTCGGACTCAGCCCAAATTGCGCCTTGGTGCAAATGCACAATGCGCTGCACAATAGCCAATCCAATACCGCTTCCGGGATACTCAAGACCTGAATGCAACCGCTGAAAAACACCGAACAGCTTATTTGCATTGCTCATCTCAAAACCAATACCCCGATCGCGCAGGAAATATACTAATTGATTGTCTTTATTAATTATTCCAAACTGAATAAAAACATTGGATTTGTCAGCACTGAATTTAACACTGTTACTGATCAGATTGGTAAGCATGATTTCCAATAAACTGGAGTCGCCCCAAGTGGTTAGATCCTGCTGAATGTCGCATTCAAATTGGACCTCAGGATTGAGTAGCTTTTGCTGGGAAATCACCCGCTCTACGATGGCAGAAATATCCAAAGGCGACCATTCTAATTCCTTCTGTCCAATCCTAGACAATTTTAACATCTCGTCGATCAACTTACCCATCCGCTGTGATTCCGAGCGCACACGACTTAAATACAGCTTGGCGGTCTCATCTAAAACGGAGCCATAGTCTTCCATTAGGGCTAGACTCCATCCATCAATGCCTCTCAAAGGAGCTCGTAAATCATGCGAAACACTGTATCCAAAACTTTCAAGTGCTTGTTTGTTTTTGGTCAGGGAGTTTTCGATTTCCTTTTGACGTGTGATGTCGATATGGCACCCGACCATGCGTACGGCCTCTCCATTCGGGCCCCACTGAATTACTGTGCCTTTACAGAGTATCCAAACAGTGGACCCATTCTTATGACGAAAGCGAGACTCTACTTGATAAGGATAACTTCCTCGGGAATCAATGTGCTTCTTGAGTTCGTCCAATTTGTGAGGTAAATCTTCCTCAAAAATAATTTTTTGCCAAGACCATGGTTTGTTCTCCATTTCGTCTTCTTCATAGCCAAATAGTCTTTTCAGCGTAGGACTCATGTATTCGTAATCCTCTAAGAACAACCAATCAAAATATCCTGCTAAACTCTGCTCCAATACTTGTAAGAAGGTATTCCGTTGCTCTTCAATTTGCAGCTCTATGTTTTTGCGATCGGTAATATTGATGGAAATCCCCGCTAAACTGATCGCTTTATTATTTTCGTCATAAATGGCTTTGCCGTTCACAGCTAGATGCCCCTTTTGTCCAGATTTGGAAGTAAAATCAACGTCCAATTCAAATGGTAGCTTGGACTTGATCGATTGCTTTACCAGCACTGCGGCTTTATCCATGCTGCCTTTTTCAATATACTTTGATAACTCTGTGATACTCGGGGTTGTCTCTTTGGGGTCACATCCTAAAAAGTTGTAGATTGTTTCAGAGCAAACAATGTGTCCTGTATTTAAATCAATTTGCCAGCTTCCCATACCCGCAATGCGCTGGGCTTCGATCAAATTCGTACGGCTGAGTTCCAATTCCGCAGTGCGAGCGATTACTTTTTGCTCTAGATCGTTGTTCAATTCTTTGATTGCCTGCTCTGCAATTTTGCGATCTGTAACGTCTTGTGAGGTGCCGCTCAAAAACGTGTTTTCACCATTTTCATTTTTGGTATAATATCCCACACATGTGAGGTATTTTACGCGTTGATCGCACAAGATAACGCGATGATCAAACTGATAGTCTGTACCTTTTTCTAAGTGATGAAACAACAAGCCTAAGTCTTCGGGATGTATTCGGCTAGTGTAAGCCTCGAATAGATTCTCAGTTGCCTTAGGATCGATTTCAAAGATGCGGTACATTTCATCTGACCATTGGAGATCTCCAGTGGCCAAGTTGTAATTCCAGCTTCCGAGTCGCGCTATTTCTTGAGCTCGTTTCAAATCGGATTCGCTCGTCAATAAATTGTTTTGAGCCTCTACAAACTCTGTCATGTCGGACATGGCCCCAATCATTCGATATGCTTTACCTGCATCGTCCCTCAAGAAAAGGCCTTTGTCTCGGATATAACAATATTCACCATTCGACTTTAAGAATCGATAATTTTCTTCCCATAATGTATCTTCGCTTGCAATGGATGCATGGAAGGAGTCCAAGACCCGTGCTCGATCTGAAGGATGAATGTTATTTTCCCAAACGTTTAAGTTTTGATCATTATTCTTTGGGTCATAACCCAATAATCTTAAATAATTCTCACCATAATAAAGCTGATTGTTTTCCACGTCGTAATCCCATACGGCATCAAAGGTGGCTTTCAAGACATACTCATAGCGTTCGTTACTCTGGCGAATTTTATTTTCATAATCTCGCTTATCCAACGCAGTTACAAAATTGTTGATGATGATCCTTAGAATGCTCAGCTCCGAGTGAATCCATTCTCGCTCAGTCTTACACTCATCGAATCCAATGAAACCAATCATAACTGTTCCTCTGAAAATAGGCAGAATCAGAACAGACTTGACCGATAGACTCTCCAAATGTTCTTTGAAATCACCTGCGGATAAATTGCGTGTATGCTCCTCAAATTGATAGTTTTGAGCAATAGTGTCTATAAACTCACCGTAATATTCCCACGGTGTTTTCTGAAATTCTGGATGACGAAATACGTGGTTAGCCTTTTCTGGAGTCCACGTAATACTGTGATTGACAAATTTGCGTTTTGAGGCCGCATGATATTCAATTTCGAAATAGAATATCGAGTCTAATTGCATTGCTTTGCCAATCACCTCGAAACTTCGCTCCAGTAGTTCATCCCATGAGTCATTGCTCAACAAAAGGGTACCTATCATCGCTACTGACTCGAGCAAATTAGCTTTGTAGCGAATTTTATCTTCCGCTTGTTTACGTTCCGAGATATCCTTGACCACCGCAAAAGAGCGAATGGTTTCGTTGTGCTCGTTGAGAATATGAGAGGGCGATACACTAACAGGGAATCGTGTGCCGTCTTTTTTCTTAAAAATCAAATCAAAGGTTTTGAACTGCCCAGAGAGTGCTGCTTCGAAGGCCTGCTGGATATGATCATACTCCTCCTCAGGCCAATAGGGATTGGGTGGAGCTACTCCAATTAATTCATCTTCCTCATAGCCCGTCATTTCGCAGAAGGCTTCATTGACCTTCACGTGAACTCCTTCGGTATTGACCATGGAGAAACCGTGCTGCATATTAGAAATAACTTGCTCAGTGAACTCCTGCTCTTGAAATAGTTCTTTTTGTGCGAGTTTTTGTGCCGTTACATCGCGAATGACGGAGAGCACTTCGCTTTCACCGACAGGAACGATCCGAGCTTCGAAATACATTGGTTCGGTGCCAAGAGGCAATTCGTACTCAAAAAGTTCCATTTTGCCGCTTAGTTCAACTTTCCCAAAAATTTCAAGCAGTTGATCGGCAAGCGGATGAGGAAGGACTTCTGTGATCTTTTTGTTGATGAATGCGTCGGGCTGTGTATAAAGTTGATCTACTGATGGAGAATGATAGTCCAAAATAACTCCATCGGCACTGGTTCTAAACAACATATCAGGCATCGTCGAAAGGATGGCGAATTGTATCTGTTCTTTCTTCTTCACCTCTTCTAATTCCCGCTTCTTGTTGGTGATATCTTTGATGGATCCAACCATGCGGATGTTTTCACCGGTTTCGTTCCGAATTGCTTGTCCGCTGGACTTTTGCCAACGATACTCACCGCTGGTATGGAGGTGGAGGTATTCTATGCTGTATGGGGTATTGTGATCCAAGTGAGCCTGAATGGCCATTCGCACCAAGGCTAAATGCTCAGGGTGAATGCGTGATTCCCACATTTCATAGTTGCCAGTGCGAGATGTGCTCGATTCCAATCCGCATATCTCAAACCATTTGGGGGAAAAGTATTCTTCCCCTGTAACGATATTCCAATCCCAGATTCCTTCATCCGCGGCTTCGATGACCAAGTGAAAACGTTCATTGCTTTTTTCCAATGCACTTTGCGCATGAAGAAGATCCTGTTGGACTTGCTGCAACTCCTCATTTTTTGTGCACAAAGCGTCTTGAAGTAATCGACGATCATGGATGTCGGTCACCGATCCCGCCATACGTGTGGCCTTCCCATTGTTATCCCACAAAGCCTGGCCTCTTACCAATACCCATCGATATTCATTCTGGGATTTATCAAATACACGCAACTCCTCGCTGAATGCGGTCCGATGCAAAAAGTGAGAAGAAGTGGCATGCCTCAGCACCAATAAATCTTCAGGATGAATAACGGACAGGACCATCGTCGCAGTGCGAATTGTTTCAATGGAAGGGCTCAACCCCAACATTTCACGACAGCGCGGAGAGACATATGCTTCATCATCGACAATATTCCAATCCCATAAGCCATCGTTAGCCCCACTGATGGCCAACTGATAGCGTTCTTCACTGATACGCAAGTTTTCCTGGGCCTCAACCATTTCATGCACATCACGCACGACGGCCATGAAATGTGGCTTGCCTTTGTATTCCAAAATCTCAGCCGAAACAATGGCATGCCTGCGTTCGGCATATCGGTTCATGGATTCAAACTTGAAGTTCTTAGTGAACCCTTTTTTGAGCAAAATGTCTAAATGTCGGAGTGCCTCATCTTTGTTGTGCCACAAACCCAATTCGGTGGATGTTTTGCCCAAGACTTCGTTTTCAGCATAGCCAGATTCTTGTGTAAATTTCTTATTAACAGCAACAATCAATCTGGTCTCCGCATCCACTATTAATATGGAATTAGGGCTTTTGACAAAGGCCTTTTCAAACAATTCGTCGCTTTCCTTGGTAAGTTCTTCGCGCTTGATGCGATCTGTTATGTTGTGCACATAAATATTGACCCCATCCGCTCTGCAATAGCATCTTGACTCATACCATTCGTTTTGTTCTGTATCAAAAAATTCATCCACCGTGTCCTTCGGTTCATAAAGGATGTCAGCAATGCGTGGTTTGATCGCATCGAAAGGTGAATGCCCCATTTTGAGAAATGACTTACCAAGTAGTTCATCGCGTTCAACTCCTAGAAGGGTGGTGGCTCGCTCATTGACATAGACAATATTCCCCAGCGAATCAATTGATATGAATGAATCGCTGATACCTTCCAGAATGCGCTCGATGAGTTCTCTTGATTTCTTCTCGTACGAGATGATTTCTTCTTTCTTCTGATTGACCATCATTTGATCGGTGATGTCGCGCAGATGAAAGATAATCATCGGATGGCCCGATGGATCGGTAAGGTGGTTCATACTATTACCAACCCAGATGGATTCGCCACTACCCTTGATGATTTTATGTTCAAACAAGGCGCGATAACCAGGGTTTTGGACGAGCAATTCCATATGGATATCCAACTTGGACTTGTTCTCCGCATCTAAAAGCATATGAACAGGCTGAACCAAAATATCTACCATGTGATAACCCAACAACGTGGTAAAAGACTCGTTGGCATATCTAACAATTCCGAATCGATCGGTGATAAGGATCGGATCATTGAATCCATCTATAATGGCACGCAAACGTGTTTCACTGCGTTTGATGAGCTCCAAGGTCCTATAATGATCAAGCTCATCCGACATGCCTTGATTGAATGCAGTGCGCTTGAGTTGAATTTCACGTTTGATAATGTAAGGAATGCGAAACAAATGTTCAGCCATCAAGACATCGGCTATGCGGTTCTCAGCATAATGGCTGATTTCTTTCTCCTCATTGAGATTCCCACAAACAACGATGATGGGATTGCGCAAATTCGGTTGCTGAACAGCCGCGGGCACATTTCCATAGGTGACAATAACAATGTCAATGTCATTCGATTTTAAGGCAAGTTGAAACGCATTTAAACTTTCTACATGCGTAATTTGAACATCCATTTCTCCTGAATCAATGATTTTCCACAAGCCTCGCACCAAGGATTTGGATTCAGAAAAAAGGAGTATTTGAATTTTTTTTACGATCATAAAGAATAGTTTAAAATAAGGTTCTTCGTGAGCATGTTGTTGAAGTCATCAGGCGCGGTTAACTGAGGTTGTCTGCCTTCTGAATTAATTATCTGAATTTTTGCCGCTGGCAACAACTCTTCGTAATAGGTGTTTAACCAGAGCCCGAAGACAGGTTCGTTTAGGCTATGGTAAAAGTTCAACGGTATTTTCAATGCTTTGAGCTGAGATCGGACATCTAAGTCATATTTGATGCGCAGCGATCCTTGCGCAAAATCAGGCCGTAACGCTTTCAGTGAAGTGTAAAGAGCCTCAAGTTTAAGGTTATTCGTGAGTTCCTTGTGATCGCTAGGAGATAGGATTTCACTCCAACTAAGATAGTCCTGAGCCAATAGCCGCCACAATTGTTCGAATTCATCTTTATGAAAAGCGCCAGTGTAGTCATCACTGTTCAAATATTTGGGAGCCATGTCAATCAGGTGTAGGTTTTTGAAAAGCTCGGGCCGCTGCGATGCGGCTATCACGCCAATATTACCCCCCAAACCATGGCCAATAAATTGAGCCTGTTGTATCTTGAGTCGCTCCAGTATAGAAAGGAAGTCTTCTAAGTGCTGCTCAATATGGATATACCGCTGCGCATCACTGCCTTTGATATCACTTTTACCAACGCCCACAAAATCAAAAGTGAGGCATTTAAAATGTCTTCCAAATTCACTCAATTGATGTCGCCATATGTTTTGATTGTCCGAGATGCTTTGAGCAAATACAAGGATTTGTTCTCCATGTCCAAATAAATTGACATTGCATTTCACCAATATTTCATGTGTCAATGCGGTTGACATAGGGAAGAGATTTTAAGGTCGTTACGGATTGTTTGCGTTCTCAGTTTAACAAATATAGAGCATTTACATATTCACAATGTATGCTTGGACCTCTTTTTTGTTCAACTCATATTACCAAAGGTCGAATCAAAAAAAAGACCCGTCTACACGGGTCCTTTTAATGTTATCGCTTGAAGAGGTTTCCCAAGCCGATCTTATTCAGCCATGATCCCTTGGAATCATTGGATGCGGGAGCGTCCGTTGATTTTCGCTCTGGACGTGGGCCACGTCTTTGCTGGTTCTTTGGGTAGCGCTTTTTCTTTTTAGGTTTGAATTCACCTTGACCGCCTTGACTGCCTTGTTGAGCATTCATTGGTCTTTCCTGATCGCTATTTCTTGTCTGTTCAGATTTTGGACGTGGATTGTTCGGCCTGCGATTTTGTGGACTTTTTCCGGGTTCTCCATTTTGTGGACCTCGGTTGTTTTGTCCTGATTTGGCTGGTCTTTGCCCTTGAGGCGCACGACCACTTGATTGTCCTCGCGGTGGACGAGGACCACGTTCATTGCGCGCATTGATGCGTTTTTGTTCGGTCGAGATAAAGGCAATCGCCGGTGGAATCTCTCCCACAACTGGAATCTGTAAACCAATCAATTTCTGAATGTCCTTGATATAGCCGCGTTCCTCACTATCCACCAATGATATGGCAACTCCTGTATTGCCTGCTCGGCCTGTACGGCCAATTCGGTGGACGTAGGTTTCAGCTACATTGGATACTTCATAGTTGATGACAAATGCAAGCTCATCAATGTCAATACCGCGCGCTGCAATGTCTGTAGCTACAAGCATGCGTGTTTTACCCTTTTTGAAATTACTCAATGCCTCTTGGCGGGCATTTTGTGACTTATTGCCATGGATGGCTTCGGCACTGATCCCAGCTTTGTCCAAATCTTTGGCTACACGATTCGCGCCATGCTTGGTGCGCGTAAATACCAAGGCCCGCTCGATTTGACGATCGGTGATCAACTCAATGAGCTTCGCGCGCTTTTCAGGAATTTCTACAAAGTGCAATTCCTGCTGAATGGTTTGTGCAGTGGTTGACGGGGGCGTCACTTCCACTTTTACAGGGTTCGTTAGAATGCTATTGGCCAAACGAATGATTTCTGTTGGCATCGTCGCGCTAAAAAACAAGGTTTGACGCTTTGATGGTAACTCAGCAATCACGCGCTTTACGTCATGCACAAATCCCATGTCCAACATACGATCTGCTTCGTCCAATACAAATATTTCTAGTTTGTCCAAACGTACATGTCCTTGGCCCATCAAGTCCAAAAGTCGTCCAGGTGTAGCCACCAATACATCCACGCCTCTGCGCAATGTTTGCACCTGACTGTGTTGATTCACTCCGCCAAATATCACTGCATGGCGCAACGAAAGATGACGACCATAGGATTTGAAACTCTCATCGATTTGAATGGCAAGTTCACGGGTCGGGGTTAAGATCAATGCTCGTACTCCATGGCCTTGGCGCTCTGAGAGTATTTGAAGCATCGGAATGGCAAATGCAGCGGTCTTTCCAGTGCCAGTTTGCGCACATCCCATCAAGTCAATTCCTTTTAAGACGACTGGAATAGCTTGTTCTTGAATGGGGGTAGGGTGGGTGTAGTTTTCTTCTTCTACGGCTCTTAAGAGCGGTTCAATTAATTGTAAATCTTTAAATGTCATTGTAAATAAAAATGAAGCCAAGGTTCCAATTCGGAAGCTTGACAGATATTTTGAATCGAGTGATGATCGACGTATGGAGAAGTGTCGAAAACGGAAGTCACTCTTGTCTGAAGCGAATATACAACCAAATCCCGTCTAAAGTTACGTTTCAATTTTTGAGCTGATCTGTTTTGTATGATAATCAGTATAATAGCTTTAATATGGAGCAGATGTCTCAATAAATGCGATTTTCTTTTGAACGAATTAAAATATGGCTGGTAATACCTCTCAAATCTTATAATCAACAATATGAAAATCAAATTTGCAATCTTATTAGGGACTTTCAATCTCTTAATTTCAATCGGGTCGTCGGCTCAAAGCGCTGGCAATTATGTGGTCGAACGAGCCGCCGCTGGCAACTATATCTATAACAACCAAATGGGTGTGAATACAGATAGAGCTGTAATACCAATGACCAATCCAACCAATACAGCCATTACACTCAAGGCAGAGGTGATGATCAATGTCAGAGCCACAAGCTATACCGCGATTTTCGCCGCAACTCAA
>JAIYCK010000204.1 GCA_027488055.1 Flavobacteriales bacterium
AGGTGGTTTGTTTATAGTTAGGTAAATCTTACTTCATGTATACATGCCAATGGCACACTGATGCCACCGCGCAAAAGAACCCGGTCATTGCCTGTGGCAACTACTTGCGTTTTCAATCGACTGCAAGCCTGGCGATCCTCGATCGTCAAGATTACCTCTTGGCCCGGAAAAGCTTCGGTGGTAGCTGCTTTCAAAAGTTGTGCGTTGCGGCGAATACGTTCTGGATATGTGCGAAGCACATCTTCTATTGGTGCTTCTATGTGATTGATGATTTCAAAGTGATCTTCAATAAATCCGATGCTTGATGTCATATGCGCGTTTCTCAATTTTTGATTTTTAACGCCCACCGAAATCAGAAGGTTTCATTGTCGTGCATCTTTTCTATCAACAAAACACGATCCCCTTGCTGCGCGCGACATCGCTCATTCACCACAAGGCCTTCTATCCAATAAATCATTTGGTCACTCGACCAGACTTTCACATTCGACTTTTCGAATTG
This sequence comes from Flavobacteriales bacterium, assembly GCA_027488055.1. Classification (GTDB taxonomy): domain Bacteria; phylum Bacteroidota; class Bacteroidia; order Flavobacteriales_D; family Sanyastnellaceae; genus CANHSF01. The sequence goes on from JAIYCK010000204.1 coordinate 500, forward strand.
CTCCATTTTCTTACTGATCAAGACTCGACTCACCAACTTGGTGCCCACCATTCCGAAGGGCTGGATACGATCACCCTCTTGTGGCTTACGAATTGCGATAGGAAACGACAGGGATGACAAACGAAGCGCTACCACCTCCGATGACAAACGGCTTTGTACGTCATCAAAAAGTGTGACGCTCACTCGCCATTGACCAATCGTGATAGGCTCTTTAGGAAGTTCGAGACTGAGCACACGATCTTCGATTTCTCGCAAGCGTGCGACAATACGTATATGCTCTCGCTCCCTCAAAACATGCCACTTTTTGTTCTCAAAAAAACGACCATTGCCCGCCGATAGAAGATTCCAAATTTCCTCGTAGCAAGACGCCGAAAAGGTAAGGGAGTCCAAAAAATGCCAAAGCCGGTAACGCATCAAAGGCAATCGATTCAGTGCGCTCAAATCAATGATATAGTGGTCGCTATCGACTTCCTTATACCATGTCCGATCGGACAATACCACCTCATGCATGTACTGTTCTACCTCCGATATCATTTGCCCGCGCGCTGTCAACTGATGCTGCCAACCGGGTGCGATCTCATTGAGCAAGGGCGACACCTTATTGCGAATGCGATTGCGGGTGTAGGTGTTCTTAAGATTACTCTCGTCTTGTCTGAACTCAATCCTTTCCTCACGCACAAGCCGACTCATCTCGGAATCTTGGACGCCCAACAATGGACGCCAAATGCCATTCTTCCAATCATGCATTCCCCGCATGGCAGCCAATCCTCCCCCCCGCAAAAACTGGTACAATATGGTCTCCGCTTGATCCTCATGGTGATGGGCGACAGCTATTGCGACAGCTCCGTATTGCTGCCTCAATTGATTGAAAAAAGTATATCGTTGATTCCTGGCCCAAACCTGAAGATTCCCTAAAGACGGATGGTATTGCCCACTCAGATTCAATAGTTCGAAACGCAAACCATGCCGCTCGCAATAAGCCGCCACGAAAAGGGCATCCTCTGCACTTGCTTGTTCTCTTAAACCATAATTGACATGAGCTACAATGAGCTGGATTGGCAGCTGCCTCAACAAATAAAGCAACAACATACTGTCGCGACCACCACTCACCGCAACGACCACAGGTTGACTTGTGATTCCATGCTCTTGAGCAGCATCTCTAATATGCTTAACCAAGGCATTCAATAAAAACGACAACTAAGAATAGCCAAATCGTCGCGATACGGGGTTTCTGACCTGAAATCATCCAGGGACTGAATAATAATGTCATTCAAACCTGACATAGACTCCTCGAAATAATGGAGCAATAACTTCTCTAATCGTTCGACGCCAAACTCTTCGTCCTGAGCATTCTCTGTCTCCACCAGTCCATCTGTAAAACAAATGACTGCCGAGGCTGGATCCAACTTTACCTCACCCTCAACCACCTTGGGTAGTTCTTCGAACATCCCCAGGCCAATAGTGCCCCATTTGAGCTGTTGTGTATATCCATTCCGATCCACCATCACAGGCGGATTATGTCCGCAATTGATGTAGTTGAGCATCCGACTGCTTTTGGTGAATACCCCCAAAAACAGTGTTATGTATTTTTCTCCCAATGCAGTTCGCATTACACAGCTATTCAACTCGCGCACAATTTCAACCAAGTCTCCATGTCGGTATGTGAAGATGCTACGCAAATAAGCCTGAAAATTCGCCATCAAAAATGCCGCACTCACGCCCTTGCCACTCACATCGGCCATACAAAACATAACTTGATTCTCATTGAGATCCATGAAATCATAATAATCTCCTCCCACCTGTTGATGAGCGCGGTAGATGGCGCTTACATCAAACAAGTGATTATTGGGTAGTTGATGCGGCAATAAGATCGCTTGCATCTCTGCTGCCAATTCAAGCTCCCGCTTCATCAACTCTTGTCGCACACGATCCGCTTGCATCTTGCGGTTCTCAATCGCTACTACCAATATACTCGTGATCGTTTGAATGAACTTCATATGCTTGATCACTGGACTCATTCTGATCTCTTGTTCGCCTTTATCTCCTGCAAGCAGATAAGCAATGATTTCATTGTTTTGAGAAATAGGGACTGTCAAATCAAAAGATTCTTGATTCAACTCTACGGTTAATCCAATCTCGCGCTGCCGAGTAAAAAATTGTTCGTCCGCAATATCATGCACTTCATCTTGCTGAACGCCATATTTCAAGAGGCATTTCCAAGTGCCTGTGCGCGTAAAAAGCACAAGTTTCTCGATAAATAATTCATCTCTCAAAAATCGCTCATACAAGGCTAGCAAATCCTCAATAGCTGCATTATCATTGATTGCGCGCGTGAGCTCTAGCAATGCGTTCAGCTTGAAATCGCGCTGCTTCAACTTTTGATTTAATCTCTCTCCTGATGGCATATGAAGTCGTTTCAACATCGGCTTCTAGCTCATCCTTGAGCATAGTTGGCTTCTGTTTCTTGGGCAAATTAGACAATGTTATCTTAGGTTGGTGCAATCGCTCCAAATTATAATCATCAAATTACATTTTATAACCTTTTGGCATTTTTGCCGTAGGAATGGGTGAGAATAAAAACTACACACATGAAATACATCATCTCCCTATTTGCTATGTCGGCGCTTGTCGCTATGTCATTTGCACCAAACAAAGACATTAATTTCTCTGAATTTCTTCCTGTGGCCATCAGCCAAAGTCAAGATGGGTTCAAACAACTGAAAACTTCCAAAGGTGACTGGAACATTCAAAATCGTGTTCTGGATTTTGATCGTTGCGAAGGAAAATACGATCCCGAATTGGGATTGAACTTTGTGCAACTCACCCGTGTTCTCGACGATGAAGCAAGCGCAGATCAATTCGCCGCGCGTTTCACTAGTTATGTGGCGCGTCTGACAGAAAACAATCAGTATGGCGTTAAAACAAATACGGTTCCTGCCAACGGAAAAATGAATTTTGTTCATGCATTTGATACCACGGATCCAAAACAAAAAGATGAACATCCCATGATCGAAGTGGGTGTCGGCCAAGAAGGCGACAAATACACAATGATGGTCAAAATCTTTGAGCCCAACAAAAACAAAAAGGCACTCAAGAAACGTTAAACCTTCAACCATTCAATAGGGGTCGCAAAAACCCCACAATTAAAAATGGACCCATGGGTCCATTTTTTTTATCTACAAATGTAAATTCTTCCGTGCGGAGCAAATGCCATGGCCCTTCATATCAAGCCCAGTGTTCGCCCTTCTTTTGTTTGATGTCATTCACAAATTGCTTGATTTTCTGCTCATCCTCCTTGCGACACACCAACAATGTATTTTCTGTTTGCACAACGATGTATCCATTGAGGCCATGCAATACGGCTAATTTATCGCCACTCACATGCACTACGTTGTCTGTGCAATTGAACATCATCACATTTTTACCCACTACACCATTGCGATGATCATCATGAGCCAAATGAGTATGCAATGAGCCCCATGTGCCCAAATCGCTCCAACCAAAATCACTCAAAACAACATTCACATTCTTGGCCTTCTCCATGATGCCATAATCGATCGATACATTCTCACAAGCAGGATAGATTCGCTGAATGAAGGACTCCTCCTCTGCGGTCCCATAAAGGCCCGCACCTTCAGCAAACGTCCTGAACATTTCTGGCAGATAGTGTTCAAAAGCATGCATGATGCCTGGCAATGTCCAGATGAAAATCCCCGAATTCCAATAGAAATCTCCACTTTCCAAAAAGTCCTTGGCCAACTCCAAATCTGGCTTTTCTGTGAACGTTTTTACTCTTTTCACTTTGGGGTCAAACGTACTCTTGAGATCTTCCCATTGAATATATCCATATCCAGTATCAGGGCGTGTCGGCTTGATTCCCAAAGTAACCAAATTACCGGTGTCTTCAGCCTGCTTGATACTTATCTGTATGTTTTCTATGAACTCTTGGTCCTTCAAAATCAAGTGATCACTTGGAGCTACAATGATGTTCGCGTCGGTGGCACGTTCTGCGATCCAAAACGAAGCATATGCAATGCATGGTGCGGTATTGCGCATAAAAGGTTCACAAAGCACTTGCTCTCGCGTGAGCCCCGGCAATTGCTCCAATACCAAGTCTCTGTAACGCTCATTGGTTACCACCAATATGTTTTCTTTGGGACAAATGGGCAGAAACCGATCATAAGTCATTTGAATCAAGGTCTTGCCTACGCCAAGAATATCATGAAACTGCTTCGGGAAATTGGTGCGACTCATTGGCCAAAAACGCGAACCCACGCCACCAGCCATGATTACACAATAGTTTTTTGTTGAATATTCCATTTTGAGAAATCGTGTCACTCCAAACTCGTTTTTTTTGGAGGCTGCAAAATAATCACATCGCGATGGTTATTTCGTCATTTATACTTAATTTTTTCAAAGCAAAATGCCCCACCAAGGTGGGGCATTTTAATGTCTTATCAGTTGTGAATCAATTCGTGGCGGCCACAGGTAATAAATCGCAAACGCCTGCTGCTGCTGCAATGTCCTTGTCCGTCAAGGCTACTTTCGCCTTCTCATTAGCTGGATCCAACTCGGCCACTTTCGACCAAGCTGCTTTCGAGCACTCGTAGTTTTTTTGAACAAAATAGTAGTACCCCAAATAACGATACGCCTCAATCAAGTTCTTTTTATTGGCATCAATGGTCTTTTGATCCTTAATACATGCAGAAATAAAGCGCTCAAAATGCGGTTTACCTAAACCAACTGGTGTATCTTCATCAACCTCCAATTTATTGTTGCTCTTGCCTCTCCAAAAATCTCCGTCTGGATACGTTTTGGTCGATTGCTCAAAAGCAGCATCTGCCAATTGATATTCCGCATTGAAATAACGCGCTTTGCCCAAGTAATAAAAGTCCAGAGGTTCTGCCTTACTCTTATACTTTACAATCTTCTCGTAATTGTCAGCGGCCTTAGCATAGTTCTTTTTGCCATAGTAATAGGTAGCCAATTCAGTGTATAATTCTGTAAAGCTCGAGTCTTTCGCTATCGCTGCCTCGTAGGTAAGCAAGGCCAATGAATCTTGACCCGCTTTCATTTGAAGGCGCGCTTTGTAACCATAATCCTTACCGATGATCGCTGGCTTGCCCACCTTGGCTTGAACAGCAAAAAAGGAATCCAAATTCGCTTGGCTTTTTGCGAAATCGCCGCCTTCATAGTAACAATAAGCCAACAATCGATAAAGAGTGGCATTCTCTGGATTGCAAGCAACACCCTTTTCTAACTCAGGGATTGCCCGAGTATAATCTTCAGCCGCATAGATAAAGATCCCAAATCGCTGCTGTACGCGACAGTTATTGTTCAATTCGATGTATTTCTCATAGGCCTCAATAGCCTGCTTCGTGCGACCTGCGGCATACAATAGCTCAGCTTTCTCGCGGTAAGCAGGTGCAAATGTGGCATCAATGTCAATCGCTTGGTTATAATAAATCAAGGCCTCATCCCAATTGTCCATGCCGCGATAGCGATTTCCCTTGCGCAAATAGGTGCGTGTGCTTTTTGGATCCAACTCCAACGCCTTATTGTACTGCATCATGGCATTGGTAAGATTGATACCATCTCGAATGCCATAATAGTCACCCAACTGGATGTATACATCTGGATTCGCCTCGTTGAGCAACATTGCAAGATTGATGTATTCCAAAGCTTTGGTCAACTCTTTTGTTTCTGTTGCCATGTAAGCCTCTGCCATTTTCAAATAGCACAACTGCTGGATTGGCTTCGGAACCTTGTTGCTTCTTGTATTCATGATTTCCACAGCCTTTTCAAATTGCGCCGTGTTCACCGCCTTATTGCCCTTCATCCAAGCCACACGGCCCAAACCAGCATAGTTCAAGGGCGACATTGGTGCGGCTGCAATACCTGCTTTGTAAGCCTCTTCTGCTTTATCCAATTCTCCCCAGTACAAGTAATTGTCTCCTGCAGCATGGTGAAACTCCGCATTGGTCGGTTCCTTGGTCAAAAGAGTTTTGATGTCTGTCTCCGCTGCCTCATAACGCTCATTGGAGGTTTTACGAATCGCTTCTTCTTTGGTTTGAGCGCTCAGGCCTGTGGTTAAGAATGCCGCAATGGCAACTAAAAACAATGGTTTTTTCATCTTATTGGTACAACTAATTCTATTTCGATCTGATAATTCTGGTGGGTGATTGGGTGGCGATCATTCCCATTTTATGAATGATCATCTGACCCTTTTCTCCGGTTAGGTGATTGGCAAAGCCTGTGCCAAGTGTGCCGCGCAATCCTGTTCGGATGTAATACACATCTCTTATAAGAGGATATGATCTGTCGTAAATATAACCCTGGTGCGGCATTCGTGGCATAGAAGGGTACGCATCATTTTTTGGGTCGACAATCGCCATGGTGCGTATCAAAGCCCTATTGGCTCGTGCCGTGGAGTCTTCTTCGTCTGCAACCCAACTGAATGAAATCATGCCGATGCTTGCAGGATGTGTATTCACATACTCCAATACCGCCTGATTGTTTTGAAGAGCGTAACACGTCGATGGCAATTTATCCAAGTTGAAACGATTCATCACCGTGCGTGTATTGCAAGACCCGTTGTTATCAAAAACAACGCGTATAGAACCCAAGTTAGATCCGGGGAAAACCTGACTCCAAAGGGTGTCTTCTCCTTTGAATATGCGCTCCAATTGAGGCATGCTAATCACTGTGTCACGGCGCGATGGGTGCATGGCCAAAACGACTGCATCCACTGCAATGCGCAACGATTCCGGTGAGCGATTGATGGATCTAAAGTAACTCATCTCATCCTCGCGCAACATGCGACTCACAACGGCTGCCTGAATGGAATCTGCTAATAACAGCTCCATGATCTTTGCTTCTGGGTAATACACAGGCTGAATATCTGCGTATTTATTGAGTTGCTCGTAAACGTAAACTTGACTATCCATCATGAGCGAATAGGAGTCGTCGACACCTATCTTCAGATGACCACTTAAGATGGACTCTTCATCAGCCGACATCGTTTCCCCGCAAGAAACCAATCCAAAGCTGCATGATGCGAAGATCAAAAATCTGACAAATACTGATTTCATTGCTCTGGAGGAATTAGTTTACGAATCCGGGCTCCGCGCGCAACACCATAGGCAATCAACACTGCTCCCATCACATACTTGCGCCATCCCGGTAACAATTGCGCCGCGCTCTCAGAAAAGACACAAAACAACCCTGCCGCCAAAAAAAAGGCAACCATAAAGTAGCTCATGTATCTCAAAAATTTCATGCGTGTGATTTGGCTGCAAAGTAAAGAAGGTAATTCCCACAAAACACCGAATTCTTTATCCTTCTTTCATTTTTTTCAGGTGCTCTAACGACGACTTTCGATTCCATATTGCCTTTTTCACTAGGTTTGCACCTATATCCAAGCATTTTATGAGCAATTTATCGGAATATAAGCCACGAGTTGGAGTGCTCGGAGGAGGTTCTTGGGCCACCGCTCTTGTCAAATTATTGTGCAACAACAATGATCGTGTCAATTGGTGGATGCGCGACAAAAACGCGATCGAACACATCAAAAACTTCGGCCACAATCCACATTACATACAAAGCATTGAATTCGATCGTGCCAGAATCAATGTCACCGATGATATGCAAGAAGTGGTTGATGCCAGTGATTACATTGTGATCGCGATTCCTTCTGCGTTCTTGCACGACACCATACAGCAGTACAAACCCGTTGGACTTGGCCAAAAGGTACTTTTTTCAGCCATCAAAGGGATCATCAACGAGTATGATTCCATTCCTGCTCGCTATTTCAACAAACAACTTGGTACACCTTATGAAAACATTGGCCTGGTTTGCGGTCCCTGTCACGCGGAAGAAGTAGCTCTCGAAAAATTATCGTATCTCACTATCGGATGTCATGACCAAGAAAAAGCACAAACGATGGCTAGCCTGCTCAAATGCAGATACATTAAAACCAATACGACGGAGGATGTATTCGGAACCGAACTTGCCGCTATTCTAAAAAACGTATACGCCGTAGCAGCTGGAATTTGTCATGGATTGGGATATGGTGATAATTTTCAAGCAGTATTGATAAGCAGCGCCATTCGTGAAATTGAAGGCTTTTTAGATACGGTGCATGAAATTCACCGCGATGTTAAAAACAGTGCTTATCTAGGCGATTTACTTGTAACCGCTTACTCTCCCTATTCCCGCAACCGCACCTTTGGAACCATGGTAGGTAAAGGTTACAGCGTCAAATGGGCCACCATTGAAATGAACATGGTCGCTGAAGGATATTTTGCCGCGCGCGGCATTCACCAAATCAATAAGAAATTCCAAGCGAACATCCCAATCGCCGATGCGGTGTATCGCATTCTTTACGATAAAATAAGTCCAACGATGGAAATGCGCATACTCACCGATCGACTCAGCTGATTGTCAGATCGATGACTTGTTTTTTATCCCTCATTATGTCCAAAATATTTGTCCAATAAGTTCTTCCTGTGTCATAAACTTGTACTTTGAAAACATGTTTGATTTGTTACGCATGTAGTTCCATATTCGAAAACCTTAACCAAGCTTACGACGCATGATAAAATACATTGCTTTCCTCTTGTTGGCTTTTTGCAGTTCCGCCCTTTTTTCACAAGATATTTTGGTGGAATCTGGCAAGGTGCTTCCTGGCACACCCAAAGCTGTCGATCGATCGCGCTCTGCCGCTTGCGCACCTGCAACAGGTCTGCGTGACTTGGAATGGAACAATATCAAAGCCTTGATCGAAACTGGAGGCTCCATGTGGCAGGACCGCGCCAATGGAAGATCCCATTATTATGCTCCTAAAAATGGTGAGGTATCCGTGCTATTTGCCGGTGCACTTTGGATGGGGGGCTTGTCGCCGGATCAACAACTCAAATTGGCAGCCATCCAATACCGCTATTCAGGCAACGATTACTGGCCCGGTCCTCTGACCAACGATGGATCGGCAGAAACCAACGAGGCCACCTGCGAAGAATTTGACAAATTCAATGTATCCTTTCGCATTGATGCCCAAAGACATCGACAATACCATGAGTGCATGCTCGATCCAGATTGCGACATGGCTTTGATCTTTCCAGAAGGCTATACCATGCCCGCCTATTTCAACGATTATCCAGCACACGGTATCGTTGCGCAAGGACAAGATTATTACTTGGCTCCTTTTTTCGACTTCAACAACAACGACGCTTATGACCCCGAAAATGGGGATTATCCATGGTTTGACTTCCAACGCGAAATTGATTGTGCTCAGCGCCGCAGAGAAGACATTGTACCATTGTTTGGTGATCAAAATTACTTCTGGATTTTCAATGACAAAGGCAATATCCATAGCGAAAGCGGAGGTCAGCCCATCGGTATGGAAATACGTGCTCAGGCATTTGCATTCAATACCAATGACGAAATCAACAATATGACGTTTTATAATTACGTCCTCATCAATCAAGGTACACAAACCTTACAGGATACATATTTCGGCACGTGGATCGATTTGGATATTGGTGGTCATGTCGATGATTATGTGGGTTGCGATGTGCAACGCGGTCTGGGTTATGGTTACAATGGATATGCCTTTGATGCTGCAAGCTCACTCTCCTTGGGTTATGGTGACAATCCGCCTGCAGTGGGTGTAGATTTCTTCGAAGGACCCTACCAAGATGCGGACAACAAAGACAATCCGCTCACAGAGGATATCAACTTGGCCATCGCTGAAGATGGTATTCCTTATAAAGGCATCGGTATTGGCTACGGAGATGGCATTATCGACAATGAGCGATTCGGCATGCGCAAGTTCCTCTATCATATTTCAGGATCCGGAAACAACGGAGTACCTGAAACAGCGGTTCAATATTACAACTACATCAGAGGCTATTGGAAAAATGGACAACGCATGGCTTATGGCGGGAATGCTTTAACAACATCCAGCGGAGCCAACCTCGACATTGCTGCAGACTTTATGTTCCCTGGTGATACTGATCCTTTGAACTTCGGAACCGCCGGCATACCCACTGACCCATGGACGGAGGTAAGCAGCGGAAATCCTCCAAGCGATAGAAGATTTATGCAAAGTGCAGGGCCCTTCACACTGCTACCTGGCGATTTCAATAATATCACCGTGGGTGTCGTTTTTGCTCGTGCCTCCAGTTCAGATCCGTTCGCTTCTGTTGAATTGGTGCGCCAAGCAGACGACAAAGCACAGGCACTCTTCGATAATTGCTTTGAGCTCATTTCTGGACCAGATGCTCCTGACTTGACCATTCAAGAATTGGAAAACGAGCTCATTCTGTTCCTCAACAACGACAACAACCTAAGCTCCAATTACAATGAGCAATACAACCTTTTAGATCCTACCATTCCTGAGTCACTGAATGATTCCACAGCCCTCACGGCGGACGAACGGAGTTATCGCTTTCAAGGGTATCTGATTTATCAATTGGCCGATGGTGATGTGTCTAGCTCCGACCTCGCGGATACCGATAAAGCACGCCTCATCTTTCAATGTGATCTGGAGGATGATGTAGCAAACATCATCAATTATTACAAGGACATTGAAATGGATCAAGTGGTTCCGCAATTGATGGTGCAAGGAGAAAACAAAGGTATACGTCACTCATTCCGAGTAACTGAAGACGCATTTGCACTGGGCAACAAAGCCCTTGTCAATCATAAAACATATTATTTCATGGCACTGGCCTATGGTTACAATAACTACCGGCCATATGATCCCTTTCTAAAAACGGGACAATCATTGCCGTTCATTGCTTCTAGAAAGGCTGTAATCGGTTCCATTCCTTCTATCAATGCCATTCCGCATGCGATAGCCCCTGAGGCCAATGGCACCCTAGCTTCCGTGTCATATGGTTACGGCATTCCGCTCACGCAAACAGAAGGCAAAGGCAATGGACGTCAGTCGCTTGCTATTGCAAGTGATGTGCGTGATAAAATTGCTTCCGAATGGTCGATCGAAGAAGTGGCGTACAACTCTGGGGGATCTCCAGTCAATGTTATGGTGGTAGACCCACTTCGCATTCCTGCCGCTGATTTCGAAATGAAACTCTGTTTCGAAAACCAATCACTGTTCAGCGATTCCGCTTATTGGAGTTTAAGTAATCTGACAACGGGCGACACGTATACCTCCAAACACGCCATTCAGAGCGCTTTCGAAGAAATTATTGCAGAATGGGGGATCTCTGTTCAATGGCAACAACTACCAACTCCAAGCGAGGAGACGGAACATTTTATAGCGCCATTAACCTCTGCTTTGGAATTTGCAAATCCCGCACAGCAATGGCTCACAGGAGTTCCAGACGACGACAGCAATACTGCCTTCAATTGGATCCGTTCCGGCACTTCATATATCGATCCCAGTGAGGCCGGAGATCCGCTTGGCATTATTTACAATGATTATTTTGATGGCAATACATCTTCAGGCACACTGCAGGGCCGCTATCCGTCCGATCCAGATGAATTGTATGAAGGGATGATATCAGGAACTTGGAGCCCTTATTGTTTAGTGGGTGGCACAGTCATCGATGAAAACCTTGGAACCATCAATGCCATTGCTCCGACAACGGAAGCTTTGATCGGTGACAATTCTCCTATTCTCAATCGATTCTCTGCAAATATCAAAGGCCTAAACAATGTCGAAATCGTTTGGACCAATGAACGCAGCCTTTGGACGCGCTGTCCAGTGCTTGAAATGCAAGCCAATCCGCTGCTGAGCGAGGGCGGTGGAGAAAAAATGCAAATGCGAAAACACCCAAGTGTCGATAAAAATGGTCTGGACGCCAGCAATCCAAATTGCAATGTCTCGGAAGCCACTAACAACGGAAATCAAGTCAATGGAATGGGATGGTTCCCTGGCTATGCCGTGGACTTGGGCACAGGTCAACGTCTCAACATGGCCTTTGGCGAAGACTCTGGTTTACCTGAGCAAAACGGCCGAGATATGATTTGGAATCCCACAGCGAATTATGCATCCAACCTCGGACAACAGTTTTATTTTGGTGGACAACACTGGATCTACGTATTCAAAGATTATCGACAAGAGATCGACAATTCAGATTATATGCCCTCGTATGACGAAGGTGCATTCCACTTCTCCAAAGCGGATGACACAGGACTCATCGCGCCTGCTCAATTGCGCAAATTGTTTGCAGCATGCACTTGGGTCGGAAGTGCAATGGCTATTGCGAATCAAGAACCCATCATACCTGGCCAATTCCCTTGTCAAGCTTCGGTGCGGCTCTGCGTAGAAAAACCATATGCCAAATACGATGTCACGGTTTCTGACCTTGACAATTACGGTGGATCTCAAAATTACTGGAACCCCGTCTATCGTTTCTCCACCAAAAACTTGCATACACAAACCAACCAAAACGATGTGCTCACGGATGCACTGGACTTGATCAATGTTGTTCCCAATCCTTACTATGCTTTTTCGTCGTACGAAGCCAATAAATTGGATAACAGAATCAAGATTGTAAACCTGCCCCAAAATTGTACAATACAGATCTACGATGTCAATGGCACACGTATTCGCAATTTCAAAAAAGGCGATCCAAATACGTATTTGGATTGGGATCTAAAAAATGAAAAGAACATTCCTATTTCCAGTGGTGTCTATATTATTCATATCGACGTGCCTGGAGTTGGACAAAAAATACTCAAGTGGTTCGGCGTCATGCGGCCTGTGGATTTAGATAATTTCTAAGTTTTGGATCTGCAATTTATGCTTTGAATTTTCGAGTAACAACATAGCATTTCTCTGCATTTTGTGTCACCTTTACGTAGAAGATCAAACAGAGAAATGTACACGCCCTAGAACGGGCCTCACATAATAACCTCCAGCAGGTGAAGGAAGTAGCCAGGCTGTGAAGCGAGTGCAAAAAAAGCGTCCCCCGGGGCGCTTTTTCGATTTCTACTCATGCTCGATTATACGCAACCTTTTGCGCACTTATCAGTATAAAAGTCCATCAATTTATTTAACGTGAACCATCCTCATCGCTACCCTAAATAGCTTTTGCAATAGGAAAATGATGATACGATGACTGCTAATGGAATGAATAACACCCTATTTAAACATCTCGGATACATGACATTTGCCTGCTTGATGCATGTTGCATCGTGGGGGCAAGTCTCATTCCAATCCAACAATACAGAAGGCTGCACACCGCTTGGAGTAATCATCTCGGTAAGTACACCCACCTCTGGCATTTCTTCTTATTTGTGGCAAATCACTCAACCTAACGGTTCAGTTGTGACTGCTACAACCGCTCAATATGTCGCTATTTTGTCTCAACCGGGAGCATACGATGTAACACTCACCATCAATGGCAATCAAACCCAAACAATCAATGATTACATCAACGTATACGCCTTGCCCGTCGCTCAAATAAACGCAGACGACCCGGTTGGTTGTTATCCCCTTTGTGTGAATTTCAGTGACGCTACCATTTCAGGTGGCGGAGATATTGTTTCTTGGAACTGGGACTTTGGTGATGGGGGTACCAGTAATCAACAAAATCCCGCATACTGCTATGATCAAGTGGGTACTTTTTCTCCTGTCCTTTCCATCATGGATGAATTTGGATGTATCTCCAACGCTACTGCCGGTGGTCTCGTCCAAGTAGATGACGATTTTCCTTCGGCAAACTTCACGGCGAGTTCTGTACTCGATTGCAATCCGCCTATTCAAATCACAATGACCAATACCTCCTCTGGATCCAGCGCTCTCAGCAGCGAATGGTCATTTGGAGATGGACAAACAGAAACAACAAATGGAATTGGAGCTGTCACTCACAGTTATACGCAGTTGGGCAATTTGGACGTATGCTTGACGGTCACTGATGATATTGGCTGTCAACATGAAACGTGCGAAGAAATTTACCTTTTTCAAAACCCCAATGCATCTTTCACAGTTAGCGAAAATGCGACCTGTGAAGGCGTCATGCTATCTTTCGAAAGTACCACACTGCCAGTACCGCCTACTATCACATGGGACTTCGATGGTGATGGTATTGTGGATGCGAATGGAGCTGCTGCACAATTTGCTTATGAAGATGAAGGCACTTACCAGCCAGCGATTACTGTCACGTATAGCAATCAATGCACGCAAACCACAAGTGCCAATCAAACGATCACTGTAGCCGATGGCATCCAACCTGGATTCACGGCCAATGTGACCTCAGCTTGCGTGCCGCCTCTCAATGTCACATTCACCAATACCACCATTGGATCAGGTGTAAACACCTTTGAATGGCTCATCGACGGTGTGATCGTTGGAACTGGCCCGAATTTAGTCCACTCCTTTGACGAGTTCGGAGTGTTCGATGTTACCCTTATAGCAACCAATTCTGCGGGATGCAGTTACGAGGTTGCTATGGATAACTACATCACGATTCAAGCGCCCACCATATCATTCAACACTGAAAGTACCGTTTGCACCGACGAAATTGTGTCCATTACCAATGTAAATATCTCATCGGTCGATCCTGTGCTACACTATTATTGGGATTTCAATGAAGACGGTGTGTTCGACGCTGATGCGATCACCCCTCAATATAGTTATGACATCACGGGATCTTATCATATCACCCTGCAGATCGAAACGGTCAGTGGTTGCATCGCCTCCTATACGCCTGCGCAAGCTGTCCAAGTGCTCACGAATGTAGACGCCTCTTTCACGGCGAGTTTTACTGAGTCGTGTGCCGGACAACCCATTGAATTTTGCATCACGCCACAAGCAGGTAACATTTACTCGTGGAATTTCTATGACGGAACCGGATGGATTTCAATGGATCTAAATGAAACGTGCATTCTGCATGATTACGCCGACACAGGATATTTCGATTTGGCTATCACCGTTTTCAACGGAGCCTGCGCAGTCAATGAAGTTTTTGAAGACTACATACATATTCTTCCTCCTGTCGCTGTGTGGGACTATTCGCTCAATTGCAGCAATCCACTATTAGTCAATTTCGTTAGCACGAGCATCGAAGCGGATAGCCTGGTTTGGGATTTTGGCGATGGATCTCCCCTTGTCATCAATGAAGTAAACCCCGTACATCAATACAATACCGTCGGTGAATACCTTGTAAACCTCACTGTTTACAATACTTCCAACCCAGCATGGACTTGTCCTGATTCACAAAGCGATGTCATTAATGTAAGCACACCATCGACTTTGTTGGAATTCACAAACAATGTTGGTTGCCCGCCGCTTTACTTGAACATCGATGAAGATTCATTCAACGCCGTTTGGGAAGTGGAATTCAGCAATGGATATAGCATCGTAAATACGTATCAAGAAATCAGCAACACCTATCAGACCATACAGTATTTCAACGGTGAATACCTTGCCACCATCAACTTTCTGGCAAACAACCCCAATCACTGGCCTTACGTGGTTTTTGCTGATGCCGGCACCTATGACGCCACAGTAACAGTGACAGACGCCAACGGCTGTCAGGCTACTCAAGTATATGAGGACATTGTGAATGTAACGGCCAATCCTGATTTCGCAGCATTCGATGTATCGCTATTTGGGGACTGTTCCCCGTTTCAAGTTCAATTGACACCGCAGCTTCAAAATTTAGTGTCATGGCAATGGATATTCCCCAATGGAGGAATCGGCAACACGGAAAACCCTGTGTATACGATCCTGCCTCCATATAACTATGACACTCCATCCTCTGTCACACTCACTGCTACTGATGCACAAGGATGCACGAGCACAGTGACACAGCCCATTGATATCTTACCACCTGCCAATATCGATTTC
Source organism: Flavobacteriales bacterium (assembly GCA_027488055.1). Lineage (GTDB taxonomy): Bacteria > Bacteroidota > Bacteroidia > Flavobacteriales_D > Sanyastnellaceae > CANHSF01. The sequence continues at coordinate 16,320 of JAIYCK010000204.1, forward strand.
GTCGCTGCTAACGATCCTGGATGCATCGGTGCATTCACCGATTTTATCAACAACACACAAGGACCCGAAGGAACTACTTATTCTTGGAATTTTGGGGATGCCACAAGTGCTAGCAATCAAAGTACGGAGTTTCAACCTCAACACATTTACAATGCCAATGGCACATACGAAGTTTGCTTAACCGCCGACAACGGATATGGTTGCCCAGTCACAGAATGTGTAAGCGATGCGGTCCATATCATCAACCCCGAAGTGGCTTTTAACTTTACCACGGGCACAAGCAATTGCCTTTATGGAGTCACACTAGTGAATACCACGCCAGGTGAAATTGTCCAATCCGCTTGGGATTTCGGTGACAATCAGCAAGGTTTTGGTGTTCAAGTTTTTCATACATACCCCATTGGCGTGTACGACGTGCAACTAACTGTCACCAACGAATATGGATGCGTGGATAGTCTTTTGGTGGAAGATATCCTCAACTTCGGCAATCAAGTGGGACCGTTTACTGCGGTCTTAGACTCCGCGAACTGCGCCCCATTCGATGTAGAGTTAAGTGCCTGGAACATAAACGACCAAACATTCGATTATTTCTGGGACTTCAATGATGGCAATGGTGACCCCATCGGTGGCACCGTCACCGAACATACCTACTTAGCGCCAGGTTCATACTGTCCCTCACTCATCATGACAGACCCGAATGGTTGCTCGGTTTTCATTAGTTGCTCCGACACCATTGTGGTAGATGAGTTTGTAATAGGATATCAAACGCCTGAATATATCTGCGAAGGCGATGCTTACACCATTGATATTTCTGGAGTAGAATTGGTCTCTTGGGTCAATAACCCGTATTTGTCAAACGGCAACAACGAATTACAATTTGTCCTTTCTCCGCCAGTTGATACCGACTTCTATATCACTGGAATTTACGCCGACTGTGAACGCACAGACACCATCCACGTGGTGGTCAGCCCGCTGCCAGCAGTGACCTTGACAATGGACACAACCATTTGCTATCAAGATGCTATTTTTCCCCTAAATGACGGCTGGCCTGCATTCCCGGCGGGATCATACACCATCAACAATGCACCCGCTACCACTTTTGATCCATCATGGACACCCGGACTGGATTATACCATTGGTTATACATACACAGATACACTGGGCTGCACAAACAGCACTCAAACAATCGTGCATATCTATGAATTACCAATTGTGCAGTACGAGCCAATCGACGCGCAATGTCAAAATACGGGCAATGTCCTATTCCAAAATGGATTTCCTGTAGGTGGGATATACTATCTTGCTGACACTGTCATTCAACAATTCTCGAGCGCCACACCCGAGGGAACCTATGATTTCAGCTATACCTATACCGATATACATGGCTGCAGCCAAGATGCTCAGCAATCATTGACGATATATCCATCGCCCATCGTTGATATTGATGTACCAAATTTCTGCATGGATGATCCTATCTATTTCGAAAACAACAGCTACGTGAATCTTGGGAGCATCTCTTCTGTGGAATGGCTGATCAATGGAAATAGCTACAATGTGTTTCAACCAGAAGGTTTAGTATTCGACGAATATGGTCAATTTCCTCTGCATGTGACACTGCTCAATGACATTGGCTGTGCAGCAGAACTTGACACCAATTTCAATGTGTATCCAGTGCCAAACTCCTTGTTTACTGCAGCATGGTCATGCCAAGGTGACACTGTTCACTTTCAAGATCTTTCTACCATCGAAGCCGATACCATCACACAATGGATCTGGAACATGGAAGGTGCAGATTACATAGATGATAGCACGTTTGCTTATGCATTCACGGGGTGGGGCAATATCCCTGTATCACTGACCACTTGGACGCAACATGGATGTGACCATACCTATACTACGCCTGCCACTGTGCACCCCTTGCCTATGGTGGAATTGATATTCGACCACGTATGTGATGGTGAAGAGGTTCAATTCGTTGCCAATGAGAGCATTCCTTCGGGCGGCATCGTCTCTCAACTTTGGGATTTCGGCGATGGTGTAAACAGCGAAAACGACAATTTCGCGGATCACCTCTACACCACCCCGGCGCAATACACTGTAACGTACACCGCAGTAAGTAATATCGGATGCACCGTTGTACTGTCGGATACTGTGCATGTGTATCCTATGCCTACCGCCCAATTCGATGCAGATACATATCAAGTGTGCCAAGGAGAAAGCA
>JAIYCK010000156.1 GCA_027488055.1 Flavobacteriales bacterium
GACCCAATAGCAGCTTGGCACCAATTCCGGCGTTGATTTCCCATTTGTCATTGCTCCAAAGGGTCTTACCATATCCCAAGTTATACTCCCTGATCCATGAAAAACGAAACTTCGACCCCTCCAACAACTGAGATAAACTTTGCGCATTCTGTAAGGCTGTAATACCAGCTACTACCTTGTCGTACGTGGCTTGATCCAAAGATTCCAAATTGGGAATCGTATCATATCCGCCATTCTCAAGGGAGACCACCAAGGAGTCAAAATAGCTGGCCGTGCTGCCCAACCACAAAATATCGGAGACTTCGGCGTTGAGCGATGAATAAAAATTAACGCGGTCTGCTATGCTGAAAGCAAAAGTTCCTGCCTTGTTGGTAGACATACTGAAACCCAAACCGGTGACTTTCAAATCCAATGTATTGTCGCTATTGGCGAACTCGCTCGCAAACTCGATCTGCTCCGTCCGGCTGAAATCACGGATGTTTTCTCTGAAAAGGTTTTGACGCAACTCGCTTTTACTGAGCACTTCAGAATACAAGGACATCCCAAATTCACCCAAGCCGAGCGTGAACTTGTTCTCAAATTTGCCTTTGATGTCCAGATTCGCCGGATTGATGCCCAAGGTTTGATAATCTCTAGCAAAAGGTGTCGAAACGCCCATACCAGTTAAGTTAAAAGCAGAACCTTCTGTCTGAGCATGTCCAATAACAATGGATAGACAAGCAAATAGCGCGAAGTAAATTTTTTTCATGAACCTGATTGATTGGGATTTAAAAGAACTCGGCGTTCCATACCAATTCCTGTCAAATATACGACTGCGGCCTAACATTCAATGTCCTACCATCTGATTCAAATAGAACCTATCAAGGAGCTGATTGTCCTCCAATCCTTATTTTTTCTTTGTACAAAAAACGCCGTTGGGAGGATTCGAATGGGCGATACACATAATACGCATAACCACCGAGTATACGCAGCTGATCGGCATATCGATACGCCAAATCCATGCGCTTGATGTGGGTGCCGTCAGCCATGATCTCGTGTACTTCGGTGTATCCATTGCGGTCATAGCTGGTGTATACTTTTTGACTCTCCTGATCCGCAATGATCTGTGCTTGCCAGCGCAAAGGCTTTTTGACATGGTGATAATGAATGCTCACCGAGTCCAATCGTTCCCCATCAAAGTCATATCGCATGAGTGCATCGTGGTGATGATCAAAAAGCCACAGAGCGCTATCCACTGCTATCATAGGTGCGTTGAGCGGTTCATAATACGATGTATTCTGAAAACCGCGCATATAAGCCGCGACTATTTCTTTGTCCGTCCCCGTGTCCATCTCATAGCGCAAGGCGTCCAATTTTTCTCGCGGCGACAGGTATTTATACTCGCTTCGAAACATGCGCATTAGCGACTCATCTTCCACGTGATGAAGCAATTGAAATAAACTGTCAGCGGTATGATAGAGGTAATAGTCGAATGCTGGAAATTCTTTGTTGTAGTTGGTGTAAAGCTGACAATCGTCGTGTATTGCGATCAGAGGTTCGATGATTTGTTTGAAATCTTCCGCTTCGATTCGCTGCAACTGGATTTGATCATGTGGCATCGAAACCAAATAATGATCGTTTCTTCCGATCAGAAATGTGGAAGTGGGGTGTTTTGTATAAAAGCACTGAAACTCACCCGGCAAAGAAGCAATTTGAAGGATTTTATTTTGAGCATTGATCAGTACCAATTGGCAATTGCGGTAGATTGTCATCTTGGCCTCAGAAGTCTTTTTCCAACGCTCCTCCTCTTCATACGTCAGTAGGAGAATGTCATCTCCCCAGAACTGAAAGTCAGCTACGTGCATGGTGTCGCTCCCGAAAACCACCTTGGGCGCCGCCATGATTTCCACTGTGGTAAATTCAAATTCCTCTTTGATTAAAAAAATGATTTGATCTTCATATGGGGGTTGGATGGTGATCCATGCGTTGGTAGTCTTGTATCCGATGCGTTGTATTTTGACCCATACCGAATCCCGTTCGCTCATTGGAACTTCTATCACCCCATTTTGATCAGATCGCAAGGCCTTGACCAAATTGGAGCTTTCCATCACCGCGTCGCTGATCGGGGCACGTGTTTCGAAATCCACGAGCAACACCCTTTGCTTCGCCGCTTGAGCGATCGCTCCACCTCCACCAACCAGTGCAAACACACTGACTATCAACAATACAAGTCGAGTGAATCTATTCATAAGACCTTTTCCGAAAAGATTAAAAATGGCTCCCATTTGCACACGCAATGGTGTCTATTTCTATTCAATAATAACATCTCTAATTCAGTCCCTTGTGAAATAATTGTAATATTCTGAGAATCAATGATCGTTATAGATTGAAAATGAACTACTTTTGCACGCCGAAATTTAGGGCTCATTTATGCAAAAAATCAGAAACATCGCGATTATCGCTCACGTTGACCATGGTAAAACGACTTTGGTGGACAAAATGCTACACACTGCCAAATTATTCAGAGAGAATGAGGTGCACGACGACTTGATCTTGGACAACAACGACCTAGAGCGTGAGCGTGGTATCACTATTCTTGCGAAAAACGTATCCATCGTTTACAAAGACCACAAAATCAATATCATTGATACTCCAGGTCACAGTGACTTCGGCGGCGAGGTAGAGCGCGTGTTGAATATGGCAGAAGGTGTATTGTTGTTGGTAGATGCCTTTGAAGGTCCAATGCCACAGACACGTTTTGTACTACAAAAAGCAATTCAAATGGGCTTGAAACCCATCGTTGTAATCAATAAAGTA
>JAIYCK010000143.1 GCA_027488055.1 Flavobacteriales bacterium
AACCTGCTTGTCAAACCCGTCTATATACTAGCGGTGGAAACAGAGGTTCAAAACAAAGTAGGTGCCGAAAGTTACGGGACTTACTTTGCGTTGCTCAATTTGAGTTTTTTGATGAACATCCTATTGGATTGGGGTATCACCAATTGGAATACCCGCCACATCGCACAAAATGCAATGGTCATCCAAAAGTATTTTTCGAAGCTTTTCACGTCGCGTTTTGTGTTGGTTTTACTTTTTGCGCCAGCTATCCTAGTGGCCGCAATCGCATTGAATTATCATGGTGACCAATTGTGGTTGATGAGCATCATTGCTTTAAGTCAGGTATTTGCCTCGCTTTTGTTGTTTTTGCGATCCAATTTGGCGGGCCTGCATCTCTTTAAGCAAGACAGTGTGGTGTCCATTTTGGACCGATCCTTCATGATCCTTGCGCTGGGTTATCTGCTGTGGGGTCGCTCGCACGAAGAGGCTTTTGATATCTTTTGGTTGGCATATGGCCTACTGTTCTCCTATGTCAGCGCATGCGTTGTGGCATTATGGGTTTTGTGGCCGCACATTCGTCCACTCCGTTGGATGTTTGACTGGCCATTTACCTTGAGCATTTTGCGCCAAAGCACACCTTTCGCCTTGTTGATCGCCGTGAGCATGCTGGGAGCTCGGACCGATGGCATCCTACTTGATCGTATGTCGGGCCCCAATGAGGCAGGCATCTATGCCATGGGATTTCGATTTTTTGAGTCGTTGAGTATGATCGCTTATCTCTTCGGGGGGCTGCTCTTGCCCATGTTTGCTCGTTCACTCATTCAGCGCGAAGACATAACGGCTTTGGTTCACATAGGATGCAAGTTTTTGTTTGCTGGATGTTTTGCGGCGGCAGTGTGGTGTTTTGCCGATGCCAAGGCCATTCTGTCCATTTTCTACCAGAGTCATTTGGAACAAGCAGCAGCCACCTTCCAATGGCAAATGTTGGCGGCAGTCTGTTTTTCGATGCAGTATGTGTTTGGAACCCTTCTTACAGCCGATGGGCAACTTCGTCCACTAATTCGCATTGCACTGGTGGGAGTGATTTACAATGTGGTTTTAAATGTGTGGTATATCCCATTGTTTGGCAGTGTGGGTGCCGCCATGGCCTGTCTGCTGACGCAGGCATTGATTTTGGGCATGCAAGTTTTCGAAGTGTACAAGCGTTACCGCATCCAAGGCATGTCCAGGTTGTTTCGTCGCATGTTGTTGTTCTCGTTGGTGTTGGTGACAGGGGCCTATTTTTACACCCATCAGACAATATTCAGAGCAGGCACAGCGTTAGACGCGGCGATATTCGGAGCATTTGCACTTACATGTGCCGTGCTCACGGGATTAGTGGACTGGCGTGCAGGTCAACAAATGTTGAAAGCGAAGGTCCAATCCGATTAGCTTTGCAACCGAATATAACACCTAAACCAGGACCTATTACGTATGAGTCACGAAGCCAATTATGCAACTGACACAAGTTTAGAATCATCCAATTTATTGGTATTGCTTTATAAATGGCGCAAACCCATTTTGATAGCCTGTACCTTGGCAGCGGTCTTGTCGGCTGTTGTTTCGTTGTTGATGACCGAAAAATACCGCAGCACCGTGATATTGTACGCTGCCCAGCAACACAGTTTTGGAGCGCAGTTGCTAGAGGATGTCAAGACGGAAGATATTTTGGCGTCAGGTGAAGAAGAAGATGCAGAGCGTTTGTTGCAGATGATCAACAGCGATCAAGTGCGCAATCATGTGATTGATAAGTATAAGTTGTATGAGATTTATGAGATCAATCCATCGGATCGTGGATCCAAATCATTGATAGGCCGTGAGTACAATGACAACGTATCAGCCAAGTTGACCAAATTTGGGTCTGTCGAAATATCAGTGTTGGATATAGATCCTGAGCGCGCAGCGAATATGGCCAATGACATTGCCATGTTTGCCGATACATTGAGCAATCATCTCCGCAGTGAGCGCGCATTGCAAGCATTCAAGTATGCAGAGAACTCTTTGAAGGTCTTGGAAGAAGAGGTGCGCGTGATGGAAGACAGTATGCGCGTGCTGCAAGAAATGGGCGTGTACTCCTACATTGATCAAATTGCCGCACTTACAGAGATGTATGGAACAGCGGTGGCAGCGGGACATCCAGACCGTGCTCAAAAATTAAAAGATCAAATGGATTTTTTATCCAAATATGGTACGACGTACAATCGCCTGACTCAGCGACTGGAGAATAGTTACGACAAATTAGGTACCTTGCGCAAGCGTTTCGATTTGATGAAAATCGACGTGGACAGCAATATTGCGAATATGAGTATTGTGGACAGTGCGAGTCCAGCGGATAAAAAGTTTTATCCCGTGCGTTGGCTCATAGTAGCTATGAGTGTGGCCAGTGTCTTCGTTCTCACTGTGATATTCCTCCTTATCTGGGACAATTTCAAGCGTTTGCGCACCGAAGGCAAGCTATAACTGCCCATGTCGATAGATATCAAAAAGCGAGTGCTGTATGCGGTGATAGGATTGTATCTCATCGCGGTGGTATTTGCTTTGCTCAATGATTTTTTGTATATTTTCTTGTTGCCAGTGGTTCTAGGCGTGTTGTATTGCGCATTCTATCATTTGGAGTATTTGTTGCTTTTTGCGGTGGCTTCGACGCCCTTGAGTTTGAATCTGGAAGAACAAGAAATCGCAGGGGTGGGACTTTATCTTCCGACTGAGCCCTTGCTGGCCGGCTCCATGATCCTTATGTTTTTTAAAATGCTCTCGAACAAAAGCATTGATAAAAAAATATTTCATCATCCCCTTTCATATCTGCTCTATCTCTATTTAGGTTGGACAGGCCTGACATGCATTACGAGTGAGTTTCCATTGGTGAGCGTTAAATTTTTGATCACTCGCCTGTGGTTCATCAGCACCATGTATTTCCTCATGACGCATATTTTTCAGAATCCACATCGAATATGGCATTTTGTATTGTGCTATTTATTTTCGCTCACCATAGTGATCATCTATACGGTGGTGCGTCATTCTGAGTATGGCTTTGATAAAGAATCAGCTCACTGGGTGATGGAACCGTTGTTTAAAGATCATACCAGCTATGGCGCCGTATTGGCCATGTTTACCCCGATGCTTTTGGCCTTGTTGTGTTGGCGCAATCTTAATTTGTTATTAAGAGTGATCCTTTCCATCGCGGCAATTATTTTGCTTTTGGGGTTGGTTTTGTCTTTTACACGCGCGGCATGGATCAGTGTGGTGGGAGCAGGCTGTATTTTGGCTGTGCTATTATTGAAAGTCCGCTTTCGCACTTTGCTCTTCACTTTTCTCCTTGGGGGCGGCTTGGTTTTCTTTGCTTGGGAAGACATTCAGGTTTCTCTGCAGGGGAATAAGCAGGAGAGTAGCGATAAGTTGGATGAACACGTAAGTAGTATTTCGAATGTGTCCAGTGATGCCAGTAATTTGGAGCGACTCAATCGGTGGAATTGTGCAATGGAAATGTTTTATGAGCGGCCAATCGTAGGTTGGGGCCCAGGCACGTATCAATTTGTATACGCACCTTTTCAGCGTAGTGGTGACCGCACCATTATCAGCACCAATCAGGGCGATGGCGGCAATGCGCACAGCGAATACTTAGGGCCTCTCTGTGAGCAGGGTGTGCCGGGGGTGATCCTTTTTATAGCATTGTTATATATGATATCCAGTTTGGCGTTCAGGCTCTTTTATTCACTTTCAGAATATGGGAATAAACTGCTGGTGCTCGGTGCTTATCTCGGTCTAATGACCTATTTCATCCATGGGACGCTCAATAATTATCTCGATACTGACAAGGCCAGTGTGCCTTTTTGGGGATTCATTGCCATTTTAGTGTCCATCGACCTTTATCACTATCCCAAAGAACAAGGGAGTCAACGCGTTCCTGCAGTGTTTTATTGATTCTTGCGATCACCAGAGCTTCAAGGCTACTCACTGAAGGGTCGTACGTTAACGCGCACGAGATTGAATAACCAGTGCGCTATTTCCTAGGGTTTGACGGCAGGAATGCAACTGTTTCAAGCATTTTAAGAACAAAGTCAAGCGCGCGACCTATCCTCGATTGTTTTAGAATGAATGCGGTGTCATCTGATAAGACCGAGGTCAACAGATTTGACGTGCAGCATCGATTATAATTGGTTGGTACGTTACATTGTGCTGCGAATCGCGTTCGCTTTGAGCAGCGTTTCTTCGTATTCTGCATCGGCCATACTTGCCATGGTAATGGCCCCACCGACACCGCAGCGAAGCAATTGGCTGGGACGATGATAGATGGCAGAACGAATAATCACGTTGAAATCAAAGTCTCCATTGGGCGCCACAAATCCAATGCTTCCTGAATACCAACCACGGTGAAAATTTTCCAATTTTTGTGCAATTTGTATGGCGCTGATTTTCGGTGCTCCTGTCATACTGCCCATAGGAAAAGTAGCTTGCAGAATATTTACGAGGCTCGTATCAGCAGGAATCAAAGCCTCGATGGTGGAAATGAGATGGTGCACCGTCTTGAACGAATAAACGCCACAAAGCTCTTGTACGTTCACTGTATCTTTCAGTGCAAGGCGAGACAAGTCATTTCTGACTAAGTCCACAATCATAATATTCTCTGAACGATCCTTTGGACTTTGAGACAGCGCCTGCCGCAATCGATGATCCTCTTGGGGGTCTTGTGATCTGCGCGCGGTGCCTTTGATGGGCTGCGAAATGAGCTTCTGTCCTTTACGCTGTAAAAACCTTTCTGGCGAAGCACAAATAAGCACCCATTCTTCGTGTTGCATATATGCAGCGAAGGGAGCCGAGGTGTTCTGTAACAATTTCAACCATTGACTGAATGGATTTTCGATATCGACATGGCCTATGAATTCTTGACAATAATTGACCTCATAGATATCCCCTCGTTGCAAATGATCCTGTATTTCAATGAGTGCTTCCTTGTAAGCATAGCGCGTCATAGTAGGCTGCAGCGCGGATTCATCAGGGTGATGAGGAAAGTATGCGGTTCCTGTGAAAGCGCGTCTGACTTGGCCCATGAGCTGATGGCATTCAGCCGCTATAGCACTGAAGTCCCCCTCGAGAATGAGAAAGCCGTCAATATCACTATCTACTCTGAACTTGCACACATGACTGGGTCGGACCGTGAGTACCATGGGCATGCTATGTGTATTCAACGGATGAGGTGGGAATTTTTCGATCGCGTCTTTTAGGTCATAAGAAAGGACGCGGTACGTCCAATATCCTTCCAGGTCAGCCAGCCCTTCCAATTCATCCAGCTTTGATTCGGAATTGTGCGCATGCACATATACTTGATGACATCCCATAGCCATGGTCGCCCATATGCCTTCATCGTTTTGAAGGGCGATGCAGAAGCTATTATTCAACATGGAACTCATAGAGTGCAAACATGCATCTGTATCGTCTCTGACACAAATACAATTCATAGCTTTTTTCAAACGACAATGGAATGGCCATACAAAGGATTTATTCTGATACGAGCGCATCATTTGGCGTGTATTCCCAATTCTTGAAAACTAAGTGATTGGCGCTTGTCATGGTTATCTCAGAATTTACTTGTAAGTGGATAATCGTTTGACAAGGCGTGCGAACTTTAATTCCCTTATTTTTGTTACCAATACCCCGATGAACCATCATTGGGGTAAGGCGCTATGTATTTATCCGATATTTTGGGAGTTTATCAGAACGATGAGCAATTGCGCACAATTGCCACTCATATGCGGACCCCTGCAGCCAAAACGCAGTTGCGTGGACTCGTCGGAGCGGCGCATGCATTTGTGCATTCCGTGCTTGCTGCTCAATTGGGAGGAACGCATTTAGTAGTGCTCAACGACAAAGAGCTTGCGGCGTATTTTCTCAATGATCTAGAGAATGTTTTGGGCATTGTTAGGAAGGAGGATGAATCCAATAAACCGAGCACTGAAAGACCCCGCACCTCCATACCGGATCGACCGATCAATATCCATTTTTTTCCTCGTTCCGCGCGTGTTGCGTATGAATTGGAAGAAACAGACAATGCCAATGTGGCGCTTCGAACCGCAGTATTGAGTGACCTGGAATGGGCCAGTAAGCAGCCGCATCCGAAAATACAAATCGTAGTTTCATATCCCGAAGCACTGAGCGAAAAGGTTGTCACGCATCAAGTCTTGGAAGGTGCGACATTTGAGATTGTCCAAGGTAATCAATTGGATTTGGACTTCGTTGATGAATGGATGCATACCTACCATTTTGAAAAGGTGGACTACGTTTACTCACCGGGTCAATATGCCATACGGGGAGGCATATTGGATATCTTCTCTTATAGCTTTGAATTTCCTTATCGCATCGAATTGTTTGGCAACGAGGTGGAGAGCATTCGCAAGTTCGAAGCCGATTCTCAGTTGAGTATTTCCAAAATGACGAAGGCCATCATTGTGCCGGATGTCAATAAGTTTGGTCGCACCGATGCGAGGGTCTCACTGCTGCAGTTTTTGCCTAAGGATACAGTGGTTTGGATCAAAGAGGCGACTCTGTTTCTCGATAAGTTGGACGCTGAAATGGACAAGGCCAATGAGCGATATGAAAAGCAAAAGTCGATCATGCAATTGTCAAAACCGACTGAATTGTATTGGTCATCTGCCCATTGCAGGTCGGATTTGGAGGAGCGGCGTGTAGTGGAATTGAGCAATCGAAGAATGTTTGTGGAGGGGCAAGTATGGAGTTTTGACATGGAACCACAGCCCTCCTTCAATAAAAATTTTGATATGTTGGGCACCAATTTACAGAACAATGCGAAGTCAGGATATCGCAACGTGCTAGCAGCTGGACAACCCAAACAAGTCGAAAGGCTATATCAAATTTTCGAT
>JAIYCK010000067.1 GCA_027488055.1 Flavobacteriales bacterium
CGGGCAGACCTGTGATTGTTGCAACCCAAATGATGGAAAGCATGATCAGCAGCATGACACCCACACGTGCTGAGGTCACCGATGTAGCCAATGCCGTTTTGGATGGGGCTGATGCGGTGATGTTGAGCGGAGAAACTTCCGTAGGAAAATACCCCGTGGAGGCAATTCGTATGATGAACAATATCATCGGTGAGGCGGAGAAATTTGAAGGATTGTATTATCACGAAGAAATACCTACAGAGGTAGACGAAAATCGTTTTATGACGGATAGCGTTTGTTACTCTGCATGTCGTTTGGCAGCGCGTGTCAATGCAGCGGCATTGGTGACCATGAGTTTCAGTGGTTATACAGGCTATAGAGTTTCTAGTTGGAGGCCTGCTGCCAACATTTTTGTTTTTACCGCCAACAAGAAAATCCTCACGCAAATGAGTTTGGCTTGGGGTGTTCACGCCTTCTTTTATGATAAGATGGTGAGCACAGATACAACCATTGCGGACATTCGTTATTTCTTGCGCCGCCGCGACCTTATTGCGGATGGTGACTTTATTATCAATTTGGCCTCCATTCCCATTTCAGAACAGGGCATGACCAATATGATTAAGTTGACAAGAGTCTAACGGTTTCCATTCGGATCAAAAGCATATCAAAAAAAATCCCTTTTTGTAATCTACAAAAAGGGATTTTTTATGTCAATTATGATCGGAGTTTACATATTAACTAGTTTGAGTTCTGCACGTCGGTTGACTTCGTGTTGGTCCTCTTCGCAGGGCACATTGTCCAAACAACCGTTGAGGGGACGCTGCTCACCAAACCATTCCGCATACAGACGGTCACGCTTGATTCCATGTTGCATAAACCAACCCTGCACAGCCATGGCTCGTGACATGGACAAACCTTGATTGTAGGTCAAACTACCACGCGAGTCACAATGTGCTTTAATCATCAGTTTCATAGTGGGATTCTCCTTCATCATTTGCAAGATTTTCTGCAGGTTTTCCTCGTGTTCGGGTCTGATCAAGGCTTTGTTATAATCGAATATGAAATTATTGATATTCATTCCTTCTAAGTCAATGGCGGCAGTGGCCTCATCAAATAGTGAGGTCTTTTTCATGTCCTTCATTGCATCATTGGCCTTCACCAATTGTTTTTTGAGATATGCATCGTCGGGACGCAGTGTGAGACCTTTTTTGTACTGTTTGATGGCTTCTTCATGTTTGCCATCCATCAAAGCTTGATCTCCATTGAGCACGGCTGAATCATATGCTTTCTGGTCCGCTGCGATTTTTGCAAAAATGCCGTCGATCTTCACCAACTGTGCATTGGCATATTCGTTCTTACTATCGATGGCGGTGATACTGATGTAAGCATTGCGGGCCTCTTCGTATTTTTTAGCTGCGAGCAAAGCATCTGCGGCCTTGGTTTTTGCAGCAATAGTTGCTTTTTGCTCTGCCAATTGCGCATCGTCGGCTTGCAGGCTTGCATTGCTTCCTCGGCCTTTCAAAGGATCGTTGGAATTCCCTGTACCACTCTCATTACTCGCTGCGCCAGCTCCGGCCGCGAGTTGGGTATTCAATTGGTCCATGCGCTCCTTTTCTTTGGCATCCCAAGGACTGCTTGTCGAGCCCTCTGGCTGCACAATCGAGGTGCCCAAAAGTGCCGTGCTTGGTGCCAATCCTTGACCGGCATATTTGCTTAACCTTCCTTCGTGTGAAGGGGTTTTTAGTAGGGCCGGTTCGGTTTCTCCAAGATAGATAAAAGGATCGACGATGGGCGATTCTACTGTGTGTTGATAGACCACTTGATTGGGATCGAAATATTCTGCATTCATCATGGTCACTTCAATAATGTCACCTGGCTCTGCATTGATTTCGAATCGTTCGAATTCATCCAAAATCACGTAAGTCTTCAATTTCTTGTTTACTTTATTGATCTGAACACGCTCGCCGGCAAAAGACAAATTAGGGATATTACTTTTGATTGTTCCTGCCACCATCATACGTTCCATGCTGATGCGTTTGAAATAAAACAAATCATCATTCGCATTGCCGGATCGGTTGCTGCAGAAAAATCCTTGGTTCAGTTCTTTGTCATAAATCAATGAAAAATCATCGAAATTGGTGTTGACAGGTGCACCCATATTGAGTGGAAATTGCCACTCACCCGCAATCTGTTCTGACATGAAAACATCCAGTCCGCCAAGTCCAGCATGGCCGTTGCTCGCAAAGTATAAGTAGCCTTCGCTGCTCATGTATGGGAATTGTTCATTGCCCGCAGTATTGATTTTGGCTCCTAGATTCACGGGTTCCGACCATTTACCGTTCACATTGGTGGACGAGTAAATATCAGTGCCACCCAAGCCGCCGGGTCGGTTGCTTACAAAATACATGGTTTTGCCATCCTTGCTTACAGAAGGATGCATGTTGGTGAAGTCGTTGCTATTGATGGACAGATCCACGGGATTTGACCACTTGCCATTTTTATATGAAATGGCGTAAATTTTTGCGATGGCCAACCCTGTTTTATCGGTCACCAATCTTTTTCCGCGCATGTTGTTACGCGTCACGTAAAGCGTTTGGTCAATGAACGAATATTGCGCAGGGCCATCATGGAATTTGCTGTTGACATTCTTATCAAGCGGAATGGGATTGATCAATTCTTCATTTTCATTGAAGTCGCATTGATAAACATCGAGATAAGGAAGACCCTCCATGGTTTGTTTTCCGTTCGCATTATCGAGCTGGATAGCACAAACAAGGAAACGCTCGCTGTCGAAGGTAGAAATGCCCAATACAGGCAGTTCGTTATTGATAGCCAGAGACTTCATATTGTATTTGGAAGTATCTGCAAAAAGGTCGCGATAATACTGTTTGTCGCGCAAGTGACTCTGAGCGCGACTGTCATGTGGACGCATCTTATAGTACATGTCATACCAATGGATCGACTCGTCATATTGTTGAAGTACTTTCAGTACCTCAGCGTAGGCCAGCAAATCCTCCGCATTGGACGCATCTTGTTTAAGCGTTTTTTGATACCAATCTGCGGCGATGGCTGTTTGTCCCATCCTGTGATAGGTTTTGGCAATGCGCCTAGTTATATCGGGGTCCTTTGGATTGGCCTCGTGTAAGGTTTCATAAAAAAACAGGGCTTCTTTGTAATCGAATTTGTAGAAGGCGTCATCGCCTTTTTCGAGCTCAATACTTTCTTGACCTATGCAGGTGTGTAGGCACAAACTGAAGGCCATTGCCAGTAAAACATTAAGGGTGGTGGGTTTCATGTTCTTTTCTTTGGAATGGTGGCTTTTATACTTGTGCGATTTGAAAAAGTTCCATTTGACCGCTAGGTACTGAAATAAGTGCTTGTAAATTAATTGATTATTGGCGGTTGGCGATAAAATAACGAACACGGCTTTGGGCATTTTGGACTTCGAAAGGCAAGATGAAGGAATGTGTATCTTCGCGCCTTATTACAATTGATATTTCATGGCGCCGCATTACAGAGAATTCAAGAGCTTGCAACTTCCACAGATAGCGGAGGAAGTGATGGCTTTTTGGGAAAAACAGGAGGTATTTCAAGCTTCTATCGATCAGCGTGACCCCAACAATACCTTCGTTTTTTATGAAGGTCCACCAAGTGCCAATGGTATGCCGGGCATTCACCATGTCATGGCGCGCACCATCAAGGATATCTTTTGCAGGTACCAAACCCTCAAAGGCAAACGTGTGCTGCGCAAAGCCGGTTGGGATACCCATGGTTTACCTATCGAATTAGCAGTTGAGAAAACGCTTGGAATCACCAAAGAAGATATTGGCAGTAAGATCACAGTAGAGGAATATAACAAGGCGTGTCGCTCAGAGGTCATGAAATATACCGATCGCTGGGAAGAAGTGACTCGCATCATGGGGTATTGGGTCGATATGAAGGATCCTTATATCACCTATGAGAATAAATACATTGAGAGCGTTTGGTGGTTGTTGCAACAGATTTACAACAAAGGTCTGCTTTACAAAGGTTTCACCATTCAACCATACTCCCCTGCAGCAGGAACGGGACTCAGTTCACACGAATTGAATCAGCCGGGTTGTTATCGTGAGGTGAAGGATACCAGTGCGGTGGCGATGTTCAAATCCCATTCACACGATTGGGGCGTTGAGGGCGAAGTATTTTTCCTAGCATGGACGACCACGCCATGGACGCTTCCAAGCAATACTGCATTGGCGGTCGGCAAAAACATCGAATATCAATTAATCAAGACGTTCCATCCGTTCGGACATCATGCGGTCCACGTGTGTGTGGCGAGTGCCTTGGCTGGAAAATACTTTTCAGAAAAAAATGCGGATATCCCATTGGAGGCTTACCAAGCGGGAGACAAGGTCATTCCTTTTAAATTGGTAAAAACCATCAAAGGAGCCGACCTCAATGGCCTCCGATATGAGCAATTGTTGCCTTTTGAGCAACCCGAGACGGGCGATGCATTCCGGGTAGTGGTGGGTGACTTTGTGACCACCGAAGATGGCACTGGGATCGTTCATATTGCACCGTCATTTGGTGCGGACGACTTTAAGGTGGCCAAGGAAAATGGCATCGGTTCGCTCACCTTGGTGGATCGCCGCGGTCGTTTTCTGCCATGCGTGCAAGATGGCGTGTTTCTATATGGCGAGGAATTCGTCAAGGAAGCATACTACTCCGACGAGGAAAAGGAAGTGGAATTGGCACTGCAAAAACAAGCTTTGTCGGGATTCATTAAGGATACCTCCAAACTCAACTACCTCAGCGTGGATGAGCGTATTTGTTTGAAACTCCAAAACGAAAACAAGCTCTTCAGAAAAGAGAAATACGAGCACAATTACCC
>JAIYCK010000297.1 GCA_027488055.1 Flavobacteriales bacterium
CGTGAATAAATACCATGTAAGCGGTTGGCACATCAACGGAAGCTCTTGTACGTATGAAGCACTTCCCGCTAAACTCCGCGCATTGGATCACTCGCTGGGCTGCGTCTTGAAAAATACTTCGTGCGTAGCCATTATGGCCCCCAAGTCCATTGACAGCATGGCCATCTTGTGCTGGCTAATAATTCGACGGATCACCTTTTTGCCCATACCTGAAAACCTCACCAATGAAGAACAGCTCTTCGTGCTTAAAAAAAGCAAAGCAGAATGGTTGATCACCACCCGCGATCTGGCTTTTACAAAACATGCTCCAACCGCTGACCAACTCATTTTTATAGAGGATCTGAACCATGCCCAAGCCAATGGAAAACCTGTTAAAACCATCCTGCGCCGCGCGCAGTCTTTGCAAAAGCCTATGATGCGATTGTTTCGTTCACACACTGAGCACAACGAATTGGCTTGTGTCCTGTTTCAAAAAAACCATTCGCATCAAATGGATTGTACTGCTTTGTCGTATCAAAATTTATTGGCTGTGATCACAGGCATTCGACAAGTGTATCAATTCCGAAACAACGGTGTTCAGCTTTCTGATATACCACATAGCAGTGCGCATGGAATTGTAATGGAATTATTGTTGCCGCTGCTACATGGTATGAATTTACACATCGCCCAAACGCCACTGAGTGAGTCCACTTTTGTAAGTCAACTGGAGCATTGCAAACCTGATTTGGTGATCGCCACTCCCTTGCAATTGCATCAATTGGCAAGCTTAGCGAGTCGTCAAAATCTGCCCTATTTGACGCATGTATTCACTGCCAATGTAGACGCCAATGATCCTGCAATTAGCCTCTTGCGCAATCGCCAAATCGAAGTGTTTGCATGCGCTGGTCTGAATCAAACCTCATCCGTTTTTGCGATCAATTTAGATGATTTTATCGGATCAGATATTGTGGGCAAGCCGATGCAACAAGAGAACCAAAAAGCGATGAGCATTGGCAAAGCAATGCCAGGTGTGACTGTGAAAATAGCAGATCCAAATGGTACCGAATTGGAACCAGAATCATGGGGCTCACTTTGGATAAAAGGGGCCTGCGTAGCTCTTATGCATCGCATACAAAGCGATTGTCAAGTGCAGTTGTTCGATGGTTGGTTGCAAACCAATTGGACCGCGCGCATGGATGCACAAGGCTTTATTTTCGTGGCTCATCCTCACTCAAATCTTCATACATCCTTCCTTATACAATGAATAAAAAACTACCCTATTTGTTGGCATGCAGCCCAAAGGCGATGGGGTATTGCGGTAAAAACAACAATGGTCCTCAATAGTTAATCTCATTGAGGCTCGTTACGAATCTATGTCATCAAACAACGATCAAATACCAAGCAATAACCTATTGAACGACTACACGATGGGGAATAAACCCATCAGATGTATGTGCTATTAGCGTATAGACACCCGCAGCCAACTGAGAGCAATCCAACATTGAATCTGACGATTTTTCAAGCATAACACGCGCTCCTTGGGCATCATACATTTGCAGATCCATGATGTGTTCATCACTCATCACAAAGAGTTTATCATTCACAGGATTTGGATGGACACAGGAGAAAAGGTCAATCGTCTGTGCGTGTCTACATTGTTAAGGTTTGAATAATATGGTCAAAATATCATTCCACCAAAAAAATTCCAAAACTTTACACTACCACGTTCACTATTCGCTTGGGAACCACAATCACTTTTTTAGGTGATTTACCATCGAGCATCTTAATTGTTTGTTCGTTCGCCAGCACTGCAGCAGTGACTGCTTCTTGATCGAGCTGTATTCCCAGCGTCAAGAAGAACTTCGTTTTGCCATTTAGCGAGATAGGATATTCAAACGCATCTGTCTCCAAATATTCAGCGGTCCAAGCAGGCCATTCAGCATCGCATATACTTTCAGTGTGTCCCATTCTCTCCCACAATTCCTCCGCAAGGTGCGGTGCATAGGGCGCGAGCAAAATGCACAAAGGCTCCAAGATCGCTTTTTTGTTGCACTGAAGATCGGTAAGCTCATTTACACAAATCATCATGGTGCTCACCACCGTGTTCCAAGAGAATCTATTCAAATCTTCGGTCACGCGTTTGATACATGTATGCAATACCTTCAATTCCTCGCGAGTGGGTGACTCATCGCTCAATGCAATTTGCCCTTCCTTGTCCATGGTCAAGCGCGTTAGTTTGCGCAAGAAATTGTGCACGCCATTGATCCCTTTGGTGTCCCACGGTTTGCTTTGTTCCACTGGCCCCAAAAACATCTCATACATACGCAACGTATCAGCGCCAAATTTTTCGCAGAGATCGTCGGGATTGGCCACATTGAACCAGCGCTTCGACATTTTATCGATCGCAAATGTGCAAGTGTATTTGCCATCGTCATTCAATATGAAAGTGGCATCCGCGTATTCAGGTAACCATTTCTTGAAGCCCTCAAGATCCAAGACATCATTGTCAACGAGCGAAATGTCGACGTAAAGTTGCTGGGTATCATATTGGTCCCTTTTCTCAGCGGTAACAAACTGATTGGTGCCTGCGATACGATATACATGGCTGCTTCGTCCTAAGATCATTCCTTGATTGATCATTCTTTTGAATGGCTCGTCAAAAGGAATATATCCCAAGTCAAACAAAATCTTTGTCCAGAAACGACTGTACAACAAATGACCTGTGCCATGCTCAGCTCCGCCCATGTACAAATCCACTTGATTCCAATAAGCCACTTTTTCAGGCGATGCAAAAGCCTCTTCGTTGGTGGGATCCATGTACCTCAAAAAATACCAAGATGAACCAGCCCAGCCAGGCATGGTGTTGAATTCCATGCGATCACCCTGCCACACATTCCATGCTTCGCGCTCCGCTCGAGCCAATGGTGGTTCTCCTTCTTCGGTGGGCAAATACTTGTCCACATCAGGCAATGTGACTTGCTCTTGGCGAGGATCCAAGTAATACGGTATGTTGTTCTTATAATAGATTGGAAACGGCTCGCCCCAATATCGCTGGCGACTGAAGACCGCGTCCCTCATTCTGTAGTTGATTTTGCCTTTACCGCAGCCCTTGGCTTCGATCGCTTCAATTACAGACTTGGTCGCTTCCTTGTATCCTAGGCCATTCAAAAAATCAGAATGGGCCAAGATCGATTCTTTGGACGTTTCCGCTTTTTGACTTACGTCGATGCCTTCGAAAATCGCGGGGATAGGTAAATTGAATTTTTGTGCAAAATCCCAATCGCGCTGATCACCCGCTGGAACAGCCATGACGGCGCCTGTGCCGTAGCCGGCTAGTACGTATTCGCCAATCCAAACAGGCACCAATTGGTCGGTAAAAGGGTGCATTACGAACGCCCCCGTAAAACATCCTGTGACATTCTTAACATCCGCCTGACGATCGCGCTCTGTTTTTAGTTTGGCGGATGCCATGTATTGCTCCACGTTTCCGCGTTGTTCGTCCGTGGCGATCTCTAACACTAATGGATGCTCAGGAGCTAACGTGAGAAAAGAAACACCAAAAATGGTGTCAGGACGTGTAGTAAATACCCCGATCACATGGGAACTGTTCTGAACAGCAAATTCGACATAGGCACCTTCGCTTTTTCCAATCCAATTGCGCTGTACCTCCTTGATGCTTTCGCTCCATTCAATGGTGTCGAGGCCTCGCAACAACCGATCTGCATACGCACGGATGCGCATGCTCCATTGCGTCATTTTCTTTTGTTCCACTGGATGACCGCCTCGTTCACTGACCCCATCCTTGATCTCATCATTGGCCAGAACAGTTCCCAAAGCAGGACACCAGTTCACTACTGAGTCAGCTAGATAAGCCAGACGGAAATGCATCAATATCAATTGCTGCTGCTCTTCATTCATGCTCTTCCAATCGGTGGCCGTAAATTCACCTTCAAAGTTTGGTCCGAAGAAGAAACGTGCTGCATCCATTTGCTTGTACCAATCTTCATCGCACACCGCGTGAACTCCATAGGTACCGTTGGATTCAAACTTTGCGATCAGGGAGTCGATGGGTTCTGCGCGATCGGTTTCTTGATTGTACCAGGCATTATAAATAAGGCCAAAAATCCATTGGGTCCATTTGTAATAGGAAGGATCACTGGTGCGCACTTCTCGTTCCCAATCGTAGCTGAATCCTATTTGATCCAATTGCTGGCGATAGCGCGCAATATTATGTGCAGTGGTGACCGCTGGATGCTGGCCCGTTTGAATGGCATATTGCTCAGCTGGCAAACCAAAACTATCATAACCCATTGGATGCAGCACATTGAAGCCCTTGTGACGCATGTAACGAGCGTAAATATCGCTGGCGATGTATCCCAATGGATGACCTACGTGCAAACCCGCGCCGCTTGGATACGGAAACATATCCAGCACATAAAATTTAGCCTTTTCTGTTTGCTCAGTGACAGCATAGGTGCGTCGCTTGCGCCACTCCGTCTGCCATTTGCGTTCTATTTCGTTGAAATGATATTCCATAATGATGCTCCTGCAATAGAGCGCAAATGTACGCACAGCGCACTGCCTCGCGGATCTTTGCGTCGGATTTTACATTTGCATTCTACAACCATTCGCGGGATTGATAGTGATTTTATCATCTCAAATGGGACTTTGGTTATTCGTAATGGCCTGCCATATTCTATTAGCACTATGAGTATTAACATTTGGCCGTGCAGAACCGCACGAAACGCGGCCCTGAACGTAACCTTCTCAAGCTAGATTTGGTATCAAGGACTAGTTTGCCTTCGTGATCATTTGCGCCATCTATTAATTACATATATACTACTGATGACCAGTTCTTTGGTCACTCATTCGGTATGGGCGCAGCTGCCTGAGGACGATGTGGTGGCCATGATGAAGGCCAATTATCTCTATCAATTCAGCAACAATAACAATTGGCCATCCGAAGCGAAGAAAGGTAAATTTTACGTTGGTGTATTGGGCAATGGTGCTGTTTATAGCGTAATGCTCGAAAAATATGGAGCAAAGCCCATCGGCAGTCAAACATTGGAGGTACTCGCTCTCACTGACGTCCCAAATAATCAGCCTCTGCATGTGCTCTATGTCGATAAATCGCGCAAAGCGGATATGCCCAAAATTCTTAAGGAATACAAGGATAAAAACACGCTGATCGTGACAAGTTGGGATGGCGGTATCACCCAAGGCGGTCAAATCAATTTCAAAATGGATAATGGTTTCTTGCGTTATCAATTGGATCGTCCAGCCATGGAAAATCGAAAAATTACACCTGGAATAAAAATCATTCAATGGGCAGTACAATAAAATATTTGGTGGTTTGCATCTTCGCCATGGTCAGCCTGACCATGGCGCAGGTCTATGCGCAGACTCCAGCTATTGCAGCGGAGGCTGTTGAATTGTGCCAAGCCAAAAAATTCCAAGAAGCGCTTACTTCCATCCAAAAAGGAATTGATGACCCGCAGGACTCAAAACATCCCTATACATGGTTTGTCAAAGGATTCATTCATAAGGAGGCCTATAAGTGCGACGAGATGTATCAACGCTCTAGTCAGCACAGGGAAATCGCGGTGAAGTGTTTTGAAAAATCCCTTCAACTTGACGATAAGCGCGAATTTGTCGCTCAAACCCACGTCGCCTTAAAATATTTGGCATCCACCTATTTCAATGATGCCATGCTGGCAAGCAGGGAATTCGATTTAGCATCTCCAGAAGAATATATCACATATTTTCACACCTTTCGCAGGCTCATGCGCATGGTAGATCCCGTGACCGATTTGTCTCCATTCGAACATGATTTGCTGAAAAGTGCGGGTCAGCGTTATTTTGAAATATGGCAACTCGATACTGATCAAGATGGTCCAGCCAATCAAGCCGCCGCTAAATTCTTGGAGGCCTTGGGTCATGATAGCACTGATTGTCATATCTACTACAATCTTGGCGTGGTGTATTACAACCGTGCGGTGTTCAAGTATCGGTCACTGAATGTAGATACCGAGATGGATGAACTCTTCACGATTCAAACCGAAAGTGTGGGGCTGCTGCAAAAAGCATTGCAGGTATTCACCAATGGTCAACGTATATGTCCAGAAGATGGTGATATTTTAAAAGGTCTTTTGTATATCAACAAAGCCTTTGAAAATGAAAAGAATGTGGAATATTTTAAATCGGAAATAGAAAGATTGATAGATGAAGGCAAGATCAAGAAGCCTGAAGATTGATCCAATTTCCTATCTTATGAAACCCTGTATCACCCTCATCAAAAGCTCAATTGTATCCAGCAGACTATGGCTCCTTTCGAAGGGGCTTTTGTTGTTTGTTGCCTTAACCATTGGATGTGAGCTAAAATCTCAAGGCCCGCCTTCAATGGCAACGCAAGCTGCACAACTCTGTCAAGATAAGAAATTAGATGAGGCCTTTTTGACCATTCAAAAAGCCTTGGAGGACCCACTTGAGAATCAGAAGTCATACACGTGGTATGTGCATGGTTTTGTTTGCAAAGAAATCTATAAAACCCGCGAAGCTCATTTGCGTCAAAGTGCTTGGCGCATGGAAGCGATTCATGCATTTGAAAAAGCTGAAGCCATTGAGCCGTCCACCGATGCCAATGGTACTGCTGCACTAAGATATCTGATGAATACCCTTTACAATGATGCCGTCTTATCTAGCAATGATTTTACCCTTAACAACGAATTCAAATCAGACTCGCTGTTTGCACAATACAAAGCCGTTGCCAGCAGATTGAACTTGCTTGCTGAACGTGAACTCAGAGAAAATGAAACACAATTCTTGAAGTCAAAGGCACAACATTACTTTGAGCTTTGGAATAACCAATCGGATTCAGACTATGGCAATACCATGGCCATCCAATATTATTCCAAAGCACTGGAGCTTGCTCCTGAAGATTGTGTGGCAGTATATAACATTGGTGTTGCATATTATGACCAAGCCGTGGCTCAAGCTACCACCGAAGGTTTGTTGTTAAGTGAGATGACTCGTGTGCAAATTGCACACAACTATTTCGTGAAGGCAAGTTCTATTTGCCCAG
The DNA here is from genome assembly GCA_027488055.1 of Flavobacteriales bacterium. Classification (GTDB taxonomy): domain Bacteria; phylum Bacteroidota; class Bacteroidia; order Flavobacteriales_D; family Sanyastnellaceae; genus CANHSF01. The sequence goes on from JAIYCK010000297.1 coordinate 7,061, forward strand.
AAGATCCCATGATCCAATCCGCATTGAAACTAACCTCAGCACATTCCAGTCAAAAAATAAATGAGCCGAGAAATAAACTTTTGTTGCGCAAAAAATAAGTGAAACTCAGATTTACCATATCGCGAAAAATTGGCACCGGTTTCGGGTTGTTTATCCTAGCCGTTGGCGTGGTATTCTATTTCACCAATCGCACGCTAACGCAGAGTAGGCAGATCAATCAACAAATCAACGAAGTATATGCCCCGAGCGTAAAAGAATTAGAACAACTCGAAAACTGGATCGTTCGTGCGCATCAATTGATGAAAACATGGGCCACCATTCAGCGGCGCGAAGATGATCTGGATCACCTGGAAGCTGTTGATTTGTGTGAGCACAACATACCTGAACAGGTCAAAAAAATCAAAGCCTACAGCCAAAATTGGGGCCCAGAGGAGCGTCAAAAATTGGCGAATCTATCGGATCTACTCGTCCGCTTGTTGAGCAGCTACAGCGAAATTCGAGCGGTTCTGCCCACATTTGACAGTTATGCTGATCCAATGAATTCCATGCTGGCTGAGGAGTACTTTCTCTCAGGGGGAGATTTGGAAGAAACGTATGACGAAGCTCGTCGTTCGCTTATGGTACTAACGCGCATTCAACGCGAGAGTATGTCTGAAAAAATCGAAAGCATGAACAGTGCCTTTGATACACTCAACAAACTGCTTGTCAATATCGCTATTGTGGTCATCTTGAGCGGTATCATACTTGCTTACTTGACGTCACAATCGATCATACGTCCAGTCAATTCATTGAAACGTAAACTGCAAAACTTGTCGCTGGGAATCTACTCCGTGCATGAGACAAAAACAGGAAATGATGAAATAGGCGATATGGCAGGCGCCGTGCATACGCTAATATCCAACTTCGAACGCACCAAAGAATTCGCCTCATCTGTTGGGGCAGGTAACTTCAGTATCAGCTATGAGCCGCTGAGTGCGCACGATGAAATGGGCATGTCACTGATCCGAATGAAAGACGAATTGGCATCCTATCGCAATGATATGGAGCTCAAGGTGGAACAACAAACCATTGAAATTCGACTGCAGAAAGATGCTGTGCAAGCTCAGAATGAAAAAATAACGGAGCTCTACGACGACTTGCAATCAAGCATCGATTATGCGAAGCGTTTGCAAGAAACCATTTTGCCGAACAACGAGCTGATTCAATCCATGTTCCCCGAGAACTTTGTTCTTTTTAGGCCCAAAGCCACTGTCAGTGGGGATTTTTACTGGTTCAAACAAAAGGGCAATAAGAAAATATTTGCTGCAGCAGACTGCACGGGCCACGGAGTTCCCGGTGCCTTCATGAGTTTGGTGGGCCACAATGTATTAAATCAAGCTACCAAAGTATACAGCAGTCCCGCTCAAATTCTAAACAGTGCAAGCCGCCTAGCAGGAGAAGTTATGCGGGCCAATAGCGGCGAACATTACATGAAAGACGGAATGGATATCGCTTTGTGCACCTTTGATGAAGAGCTAATGGAGCTTGAATTCAGTGGAGCCCATAATCCAGTTTACATTATAAGGGACAATGAAGTCATAAGCCTAGATAGCAATCCATATAGCATCGGCACTTATGTCAACGGCGAAAAAGAATACTCCAACCATTCTATGAAAACCAAGGTCGGAGACTGTGTGTATTTATTCAGCGATGGGTTTGTGGATCAATTTGGTGGACCAAAGAACAAAAAATTCATGCGCAAGAATTTCAAGCAGATGCTTTTGAATGTGGCACACCTGCCGATGCCCGAGCAAAAACTGCGCATCATTGAGACGTTGGACGAATGGATTGGCGACCAAGATCAAATTGATGACATTCTGCTCATCGGTGTGCGCATAGGCGCCAATAAATAGGGCAGTCGTATCTCTTTAGGAAAATGCTGACATGTCCATCACATACGTATCCACCGGATTCACACATAACACAGGTATCTGCGCTTCATTGGTGATCAATTGTTGCTCGTAGCTGCTGCTAAACACATTCATCAAACTGTTATCGTGAAAATTCATGATACAAATGAGATCGGCATCAACACTTGCGCTGTATTTTAAAAGATCTTTCACAAAGCCGTCGCTCTTATGCTCTGTAATCTCTACTTTGTATGGAATGCCTCGCTCGTCGAGATACTGCTCTGCATAAATGATATTGCGCTCCAATTGATTCTTCAAAAATTCATCTGTTTCGCCAGGTGAAATAAGATGCACACTGCTGCCAAAATACTTAGCCATATCCGCCACCAGCGTCAACTTTTGTTTGGTCTCCTTGTGTAAATCCAAGGGCACAACCAAATTATGATAGCCGTGACTTCGAATCGTGCGCTCTTGCACCACGACAAAAGGAACCGAACTTTCAGTGACGATCTTAAGTGCCCGTCCGCCAGTCAAGAACTGCATACCACGTAGACCATGGGTGCCCATGATAATGAGACTCACTCCTTGTTCCACTGCTACTTTATCAATGTCTTCGAAAATGCTTCCTATGCGCACGGCCGTTTCAATTTCGATAGTGGACTCCCGTGCAATACGCTCTTGCAGGGCATTCAATTTCAATCGCGCCTCTGCTATTTGCTTTTTGTTATCGATCACATGAAGAATCAGTATGCCCGCATCAATTGTGCCAGCCACCAATAAGGCATGCTCGATGGCGGTATCACTTACTTTGGTAAAATCGGTCGGTACAAGGATGCGTTTTTCTTTCGTCATAGGATGAGTGTTTGGATGATTTTTCAATGTGCGAATCTAATGGTCAGAAGTGATATTTTAAAATGACTATGGCAAAATTTGCGGATGACTTCATCGGAAATGCAGCATGGCCGATGATTCAAAGGGTGAACAATACAAATTAGTGCAACCTAGGCTTGGCTCATTTCAATTGCGTTTATCCAAGCCCCAGCCCAACTTATGCCGAATGGTGTTGAAGAAGTTTTGGCCTTCCAATTGGACCAATCCTAGCTCGAACGGAGCGCGCGTTAGTTCAACGGCAGTGCCACATGGAATCACAAAGGAGCGACTGTCCATGGTAAGTAAACACTCTGCATTGCGACCTTCCGCACGAAGATTGACCTTATTGCTATTGCTGATCACAAAAGGTCGAACATTGAGATTGTGGGGGGCAATGGGAGTTAACAATATCGTATTGCTGTCGGGCATTGTAATTGGTCCGCCACAACTCAGCGAATAAGCTGTGCTTCCGGTGGGAGTAGCCACGATCAATCCATCGGCCCAGTATGTACACATAAATCGATCGTTGACATAGGCTTGTACCGTCATCATTGTGCTGCGATCTTTATTGACCAAGGCTACTTCGTTGAGGGCATATGGAAAGTCATCTAGCAAGGTATCACCTGCCTGAACAGCAATCAGCGTACGGTAATCAATGGAGAAGCGCTCGTTGATGAGTGCTTCCAACGATTCTTCAATTTCATCAATAGCTACGTTGGATAAAAAACCCAAACGGCCTGTGTTTACTCCAAGTACTGGGATTTTAGTGTCTCGTATGATTTCCGCTGTAGCAAGCAGGGTCCCATCTCCACCTATGCTGATTAAGAATGTGACATCGTTCAAGTCTTTGTGCGATTCGAAGATCTCTATGTTGGCAGGCAAAGCCACTTGTGTGACGATGAAAGAATAAAATTCACGGTATATGGTGAGGGTCACTCCTCTGCGCACAAGAGCGTCGATTAATTTCGATACAGAAACGGCTTGTTCTGGCTCAAACTTTTTTCCGAAAATGGCGAATTTCAAAATCCTTCTATTTTGCTGGTTTCAAAAACATATGCAAGATAGATCACAACGACAGGACTGTTGCTAAAAAAACAACTCATTCTTGCACATCAGATATTGAGAAAACGCATCAACTCGTCATATCGACGCTGAATATCTTCATTGTATTCGCGCTCTTGGTAACTTGCTTTGATGTGATAATTAAAGCGCTCTAGACTTTGAATAATTGGATTTAAGTCTGAGATATTTAACTTGAGATGCACTTCAATTTTGCCATCCTCACCAGGAGCTACGGAAGTACTTAAAATCTTTCCATCGTTTTCTTCCACGATACGCGCAATTTGCTGAAGCGTGTAGTCTTGAGACCACATTTCTAGCACAATGATACCGCCCTTCTGAGTGCCACCTTGCATTTCATTGAGCTTCTCCACGAGATGATTGAGTGTGATCGAACCCATATATATATCTTCATGGTCAACCACAGGA
>JAIYCK010000025.1 GCA_027488055.1 Flavobacteriales bacterium
AATGCGATTTTACAGATTGTGATACGATGATGAAGATGTACAAAATCCCCACGATGGTCAACGACAAGGTGATTCCAATCATCGTGGAGAACGATGAGATAGAACCTGCCGAAGTGCGGAATAATTTTTTGGATTTCGCCATGTGTAAAATGCAAACTGCACCCCGAAGTAAGGACAAACGGGGGTTTGTGTCAATATGGGTTGCAAAGGCTTTTCAACAAGCAGAGGTGACTTGCCTGAGCACAGAAAGTCTACTGTCTTAGTGAGCTACGCTTACGATTTCGATGTCGAAATGCAAGTCGGTACCGGCCAATGGGTGGTTGAAATCGAGTACCACTGTATTGAGTTTTACTTCCGTCACGACTCCATAAACGGTTTCTCCATCCGGTGTGTTCATCGGAATGACTTCACCTTCTTCAATGGCGTCTTCGTCCAACTCTCCATCCACTATGAATGTAGATTTTGGATATTCCACATAAAGGCTTTCTTCCTCATCACCGTAAGCATCGGGAGAAGCAATGAAAACTTGCAGCTTGTCACCTGTTGTTTTGCCTTCTAGAGCGGCCATGAACTGAGGCAAAAGCGGATCTTGGCCTTGCACGAATACCATGGGTTCTTCTGGTGTAGTGACTTCGATGATTTCACCATCGGCATTGTCTGCTCTGAGGGTGTAGTGTAGGGTGACGGTTGCACCTGTAGTAATTGACATCCGATGTTTTTTGTTTTTTTTTTAACGAAAGGTACTAAAAATACCAAATAAAAATACTTCTAGTTGGAGGTTTTTTAGCAATCAAAGCAGTATGTTAGATTTGCTTGATCTTGATTTTTTGACCGACAGCGAGTTTATTCTCTTTCAACCCATTGTTGAGCTTTTTGATTTGGTCGATCGAAACGCCTTTTGCGCTCGCAATTTTATACAAAGTATCTCCGCGCTGAACGGTGTAGTATTTATACGACGGTTGTTTTGGGCTCGCTTTGGGCTCGCTTTTTTTCACCACCGGTTTATTGCCTTGCTGGTAGTTTTCTTCTTCGCCGGCCTCTGATACTGCCTCTTCCTTGGCTGGTTTATTCTCCGCTGTGGTATCCTCTTTATCAGAAGCTTCAACATAAATGTTCTTCTTCACCTTGGTTTGAATCTTCAGACTTTGACCCGGTACAATTTTCGAACCTTTGATTTTATTCCATTTTTTGAGTTCGGCCAAGGATACATTGTATTTGTCGGCAATGCCACCCAATGATTCTCCTTTTCTTACTTTGTGGGATTTCCAATCGTTTTCCCATACGACCTTGTTGGTCTTTTGATCAGGGGTGACTGTTTTATCTTCCCCCTTGGAAGCCAATAGTGGTTCTGGCTCGGGCTGCTGCATTTTGCTTTGTTCATACACCAATTGCTCATTGGCCATAAACAAGCCCAATTTATCAATGGGCAACACCAAATAGTGTTTGCGGCCGTTGTCAGGAATTTCTTTGAGTTTGTAACTTGGATTGAGGTAAGCGATATCCTCTTTTGGGATATTGAGGACCTTGCTGAGTACGGTAAAATCTACACGTGCAGTGGCACCCACCGTGTCTATCTCAAAACAAGTGATCAAGGGCTTCTTTGGATACAAGTTATATTCCGACGCGTGATTCATCACATAGTTGACTGCGATAAATGCCGGCACATAGCCTTGAGTTTCTTTTGGCAAATAAGGCTTGATGGACCAGAAATCCTTGGCTCCACCAGAGCGACGAATGGCTTTGTTCACGTTACCAGGACCGCTATTATAGGCGGCCAATGCGAGTTGCCAATCACCAAATGTGTTGTACAAAAACTTGAGGTATTTGCATGCCGCTTCGGTGCTTTTGTATGCATCGAAACGATCATCTTGATAGCTGGTGACATTGAGGTTGTATTGTTTGCCTGTACCTACCATAAATTGCCACAAACCACCTGCTCCGGCGCTGCTTATGGCGGTTGGATTAAGCGCAGATTCTACAATTGCAAGGTATTTCATCTCCAAAGGGATGCCGTGGCGGGCAAGTGCCTCTTCGATCATTGGGAAATACAACTGCGACATTCCGAGCACTTTTGAACTTATGTCGCGGCGACGCACTGAATACAAATCGATAAAACCTTGCACGGTGCTGTTGTAAATAAGATCGAAAGGAGTTTCTTTATCGAGTGCTTTCATTCGTGCCTGCACAATTTCCGGAGTGAAAGTGGGTACTTGCTCTGGCGCATAACCGAAGGCGTTGAGCACTTGTTGATTGGTCGAAAAACAATAGTGGTTCAAATAAGAGTTCACTAAAATTCGATCTATCTCAGCGATTTCTGCGTTTTGATCTGCGACTGTAAAGGCAGGAAGGGAAGGAGAAAGCGTGTCTTTGATACCCGCATGGGCATTGGTAAAGGCAAACAGGAGAAGGGCGAGAAGAGAAATTGTGGTTGCTTTGTTCATGTGGTTTCTTCCTTGCTATTGGTTTTGCTTCTTGTTGAAAACTTCGTGCCGAGATGGTGATAAGTATCAGCCTATGACCTCCTGTTTGGCATAACGTAATTGTACGAGCACAAATTGCGATGGGTTTCCACCTTTTCGATGAACCTCTCTGCAACACTTTTTAACAGAGTTTTCAATAGTACGAAATTCCTTCGCTTGGGTAAAAGGGTGTAAAAGTACCATCAAGCAGGCGTAAAATTTGTGCCAATAAATCCTTAATTTCTATCAATCGTTCTGCCTCAAGGCCTATTTTCGCCAGACAATTAAGCAAAGTATCTCTACATGAAAAGAATTTTAATTTTTTTGGCCGTCTTGGCCACCTCGATCACCCATGCGCAGCTCAAGTTGACGTATGTAGATCCTGTCTTGAAAGAACTCAAAGTGAAAAACTTTGGCTCGCCTTCGGTGGACATTTCCACGTATCGCTTGTGTAGCAGTTTTGTTTACAAAACATTGAACCAAACAGGAATTAATATTTTAGCTGGGGATTTTAATTTATCTCCCAATGAGGAAGTTTATTTCTCATGGACCGATGCAGGCAACGGATTTACCACTGCCATGGATGATATGGGAATCTATTTGCCCTCTGGCTCGTTCGGTTCGGCAGCTAGTATGGTAGATTTTGTGGAGTGGGGCGCTAGCGGTCAAGGCCGCGAAAATGTAGCGATCACTGCTGGCTATTGGGCTGCTAATACCTTCTTAGTGGGTGATGGTCCTTTTGAGTATATCGGCAATGGAAATGTTTCAGGTGTGGAACAATGGTCAGAGGTAATTGCAGGCACAACTCCCGTGGTGATCAATGAGCTGGATTGCGATCAAGTTGGCACTGATGCGGCAGAATTTGTAGAGTTGTATGGCGAACCCAACGCACCACTCGATGGTCTGGTGGTGGTGTTTTTCAATGGATCTTCGGATGTGTCCTATCTGTCTTTCGATTTAGATGGTTTTTCACTGGATGCCAATGGATTTTTTGTACTTGGCAATGTGGGTGTGAATGGCGCACAAATTATATTCGATGGCAACACGCTTCAAAATGGAGCCGATGCCGTGGCGGTATATGCAGGTAATTTGGCTGATTGGCCTACGGGTAGTGTTTTGAGCGCAAATAACTTGATCGATGCTATGATCTATAGCACAAACGATGCAGATGATTTGGAATTGTTGGCCACGCTCAATCCAGGAGGCGTGCAGGTAGATGAAGCCGCAGGAGGCAACTCCACTGCTCATAGCTCATCGCGTGTACCCGATGGCGGAGCCGCTTTCGATATGTCGACAGTAGTGGCTCAAGGTCCCACACCGGGCGCGACCAATGTGCCTGCGTGCAGCGGTGGTTCATTGACAACAGTCGATAATATGACCGAGGTAATCGTTTGTTCCAACTTAGCTGAGCAAACAATATCGTTTATTCCATCAGGAGAAACAGGGGATGGTTTGCTTTTCGTCGTTGCTGATGAGAACGATTTGATTGTGGCAACTTTCGCGGCTGCGGACATTGATTTTACTCCGTATGCTGATGGATTGTACCACATTTGGTCGGTCAGTTATACTGGAAATTTGGACAGTGCTACGTTGACGGCTGGTTTATCGGTTACTGCGATCGTAAGTGATGCGTGCTCTTCTGTATCTAATAATGCGGTATTGGTTACTAAACTTGATTTCACGGTGCCGATTTGCGATGGTGGTTCGATTTCGGTATTCAATGAGGGCAATGAAATTGGTATCTGTGCGGATGATCTTTCGGATGTTTTTGGATTTGGCACTAACACAAGCGCAGACCCCACTACGTACACCTATGTCGTAGCAGATACGGCACAAACCATTGTCGCCATGTTGACTTCTGATCAATTTGACTTTAACGCGCTAAATCCTGGATCATACATGGTGTATGGTTTAAGTTACATCGGTTTGTTGGATTCCACTACAATCGAGATAGGTGATACTTTAGACCAAATTGTGGCTTTGGATGGCGAGTGTGCTAGTTTATCTTTCAATTCCATCGCGATCAACGTTTTCGATTGCCAAGTGGGTCCTGGCTGCACTGACCTATACATTTCTCAGTATCTCGAGGGAATTAGCGGCAACAACAAAGCGGTAGAAATTTACAACCCCACTCCTTTCGATGTCGACTTGAGTGACTACATACTTCGTGCATACAACAACGCCTCTTTGGTTGAAACCGCCATTTTGCCTCTTTCGGGCATCTTAGCAGCCAATACTACTTATGTCATCGCGCATCCACAGGCGGATCAAGCTATTTTGGACATTGCGGATATAGTAGGTGGCGTGGCTAATTTCAATGGGGATGATGCATTGGTATTGTTCCATGGAGAAACAGCCATTGATGTGATTGGGGTAATTGGAGAGAATCCTTCCAATGGATGGCCTGTGGCCGACGGCAGCACTCAAAATAATACTTTGATTCGTAAACCAAACGTAAATGAACCTACTACCATTTGGGGATTGAGTGCAACACAGTGGTTGGTGGCACCGGGCAATGACTTTGCCAATTTGGGATCTCACGATGCATTTGCATGTGGAGACAATGCGTATATCAGTTTTGCGACTACTGCTCAGCAAGTCAGTGAGGGCGTTGGCACTGTCAACGTAATCATCAATGTGAGCAATGTGACTACTCCATTTTCAGTGGAAGTGAGTGTAACAGAAGGCAGCATGGTGGCGGGTGACGATTACACCAATGTTTTTCCCACTACCATCAATGTAGATGGCTTGACTTCGACGTATACCATTGAGGTACCTATTATTGATGATGTCATCGAAGAGGATGAATACGAATACATTTCGTTGGCCATGGCCATCAGCGGCGCTGATGTGACAGTGATCAACTCGATACACGTGATCTCTGTGGAACCAAGCGATCAACAATATCCTTTGTACAGCATCGCAGACGTTACAACCGATGATGTGAATGGTATCACAGATAGCTTAAGTGTGTTCTGCGAATTGCGCGGTATTGTGCACGGCATCAATTTCAATTCAGATGGGATGCACTTCCATTTGATCGGCGACAATGCGGGAATCAAAGTGTTTGATGCAGATGAAAATCTTGGATATACGGTAACAGAAGGGGATAGCGTGGCCGTGCGCGGTCAAGTGGTAGATTTCCTTGGTATGACCGAATTCTATCCTGATACCTTGATTTAT
>JAIYCK010000177.1 GCA_027488055.1 Flavobacteriales bacterium
AGGAAGATGGTCAGCTTGCTGACGTGACACCTGCGCCTCTCAAATCCAATGCGCCGTCAACCAAAGCAATGAAGACGTCAGAGCGTGCTGAGGATGGCACTGTGTCTGTGTTAGGCTATATCGGAGATCGATTGGAGGAGCGCATGGAGCAAAGTCCGGTGTATGCTTTTTTTGACAAGAAGAAAAAGGAAATATTTGAATCAAAAGACCAAAAGGAATCGCTTCGTTATGAGCGCATTTCATCAGCCAAAGGGGTCAAACAAAAGCTCGTTTTATGGGGCATTGAATTTCAGCGCCACAAGCGCGCGAAATAAGTGAGCAATTCACTTGTATCCGATTCACTCCAACGAATCAGGTCGAAGATAACACGCACATTTACCACTTGCTGCAACCCGCTTATGCTGGACATCGACTCACCAAGGATATGGTGCATGAGATCTGGCAATTTGCACCACATTACATATAGAATGATCGTTCGGTTCTTAAGGGGAATCACACGTATTACACCATGGTAATACAGAATAAAAAAAATGCTGCAAGGTTTCATTCTTGCAGCATTTTTAGAAGCTTGATTTAATTAAATATTTTAATGTGTATGATCGATGGTGGACATCTTGTAGACCCACTTGTACTTCATTTTTTGGAGCATTATGAACATCACAGGAACCATCACAACGGTCAAGAAGAAACTGAAGATCACACCATAGATGATTGCCACGCTCATAGGTTTCCAGAACGCCACATTGTCACCGCCAAGGTAGAAATTGGCGTCGTAGGTTGAGAACCAGTTGATGAAGTCGATGTTGAGGCCGAATACCAATGGAACCAAGCCCAACACCGTGGTAATAGCGGTTAGCATTACGGGACGTAAACGTGTTGCGCCCGACTCAATCGTGATTCTTTTAAGTTCGGCCCAAGGAAGTTGTTCCTCTTTGGTTAGTCCAAGCTCCTCTTTGCGACGGTCGATCAACATCAAGGTAAAGTCAATCAAAACAATCGCATTGTTGACCACTACGCCTGCGAGCGAAATGATCCCAAGCATGGTCATGACAATCACGAAGTCCTGTCTGAAGATGACCAATCCTAAGAACACACCAATGAATGAGAAGAGAATAGAGAACATCAACACCAATGGTGTACTGATGGAATTAAATTGTCCGATCAAGACCATCACTACCCCTACAAGTGCGATGATCAAAGCCATCATCAAAAAGGTCATTTCCTTGGCTTGTTCTTCTTGTTGTCCAGTAAAGGAATAACTTGTTCCAGCAGGCGTTTCATAACCCTCCAAGGCTTTTCTAATTTGATCCACTACTTCTGTCGGATTGTATCCGTCCAGCACATTGGAGTAGATGGTTACTACACGGTCCATGTCTTTGCGCTTCACCGCAGAGAAGGTATACGATTCCTTGTACCGGGCCACCGCGCTGATCGGCACCTGCACGATTTGACCAGATGTCATGTCGCGGAAGGTAATGCGCTGATTCAATATGTCTGCGGCATCGTTGCGCGTTGCATACGGAAAACGCAGATTGATTTCATAGTCGTCTACACCGTCCTTATACGTGCTTACTTCGCGGCCATAGATGGCAGTGCGAATGGCGTCTCCAATTTGTCCTACGCTCAAACCATATCTGCGGGCACGATCGCTATCGATTTCAATGGGGAGTTCAGGTTTGTTTTTGTCCACATCGATTTTCAATTCCTCAATACCGCCGATATATTTATTCTCAATGATTTCCTTGATAGTGGTTGCAGCGGTCAGCAATGAATCATACTCATCGCCACGGATTTCGATATTGACAGGCGGACCTTGTGGAGGTCCATTTTCGCTTGGACTGACGATGATACTTGCGTCGGGATATTCCTTGAGCATGGCTCTCAGATTGTTCATGACGTCGGTGGTACTTACTCCTCTGCGCAATCTGGATTCCACAAAGGAGATGGTAATGCGTCCTTTATGTGGTGTATTTTCAAGAGATGGTCCTTGGTTGGGATCGCTGGTGCCATTTCCTGCATTGGCGATCACCGAAGAGATCAAGAAATTTTTATTCTTCTCGGTTTTGGTTGGATCCTCGTATGTCTTGATGAGGTTCAAGATCGACGCTTCTACTTCTTTGGTAACGCGGTTGGTTTCCTCAATGTTAGTGCCGATTGGTTTCTCGATGAATACATTCACATATTGCGGGTCACCCACTGGGAAGAATATCACCTTGGGCGGGAACAATCCAAAGAACACAAACGAAAGAATCAATAAGCCAAAAGTGCCTAGGAATAAATAGCGTTTACGACCTTCTTTCAGCGATGTCACAAGCACACGCTTGTAGAAACCGTCAAGGCGCATCAATGGGCCATTTTGAAACTTCTTACTATATGGTGCTAATACATATTCATTGAATACCATCATCAGCGCCAATAGCAAAAGAATGTTACCAACCCAGAAGATACCAGCAATGATTGCGACCAAACCAATCGAACCTATAATGATGGCGACTTTCCATAGTCTTTTGCGATCAGTAGCGATTTCATCTACTCGCATGTATTGCAAGCACATCACTGGATTGATGATCAGTGATACCACCAATGAGGCAAACAATACTACGATCACCGTCAGTGGCAGGTAGCCCATGAATTCACCCATGATGCCCGGCCATACACCCAATGGAATATAGGCCACGACATTGGTCAAAGTCGAAATGATGATGGCCCATGCGACTTCACCCACACCGAGTTTGGCGGCTTCATACCTGCTATGTCCTTCGCTCATCAATCGATTGATGTTTTCTACCACCACGATGCTGTTGTCCACAAACATGCCCAGTGCAAGTATCAGGGAGAACAATACCATAAGGTTGAGCGTAATGCCCATCAGACTCAAGATGCTAAAACTCAAAAGCATGGTCAATGGTATGGCGATACCCACAAACAATGCATTGCGCAAGCCAAGCCAAAACATAATCACAAAAACGACGAGTAAGATCCCAAAGAAGATGTTGTTCTCCAAATCACTTACCTGCATCCGTGTGAAGTCTGTTTGGTCATTGGTGATCGTGAGTGTGAGATTGTTGGGCAGAAACTCCTCTTTCGAGGTTTTGATTACTTCTTTGATCTTGTCACTCGCCTCGAGCAAGTTCTCGCCGCCTCGTTTGATGATATCAAGAGATACCACTGGCTTCGTGAATTCGCGGGCATAGCTATCTTTTTCCTTTTCACGGAAACTTACAGTGGCCACGTCGCGCAAGTAAACAATTTCTTGGTGTTCATTTTTGATGATGACATTCTCAATGTCCTGCATCGATTTGAATTCACCACTTACTTTCACTGAACGGTTCATGTTGCCGAGTCGAATATCTCCGCCGCTTACGGTCATGTTCTGGTATTTCAAGGCGTCGGCCACATCATTGAAGCTCAACTGGCGTGCCTCTAGCGCGATGTTGTTCACTTCAATGGCGACTTCCTTTTCCGATAGTCCTTTGATTTCAACCTTGTTGATTTCTGGTAATTTTTCGATTTCATCTTTGAGCTTTTCAGCGTATTCCTTCAAATCTTCCAAGGAGTAGTCACCGCTCAAATTGAGATTCATAATCGGCATCAATTCCGAAAAGTTCATCTCGAAGATGTTGGGTTCAGCGGGCAGGTCCTTTGGAAAATCGGGATCGGCCATGGCTTTGTCTACCGCATCTTTGACCTTGCGCAGCGCCTCTTGTGGCGAAATAGAGAAGTCGAACTCTACATTGATCGCACTATATCCTTGCACAGAACTGCTGGTCAATTTGTCGATACCTGTGATAGTATTGATCTCTTTTTCAAGCGGCCGCGAAATGAGTTTTTCAATGTCTTCGGCCGAGTTGCCGGGGTAAGGAGTGCCAACATAAATGGTTGGGATAACGATTTCAGGAAAGGACTCTTTGGGTACAGTGCGATACGTATAGGCTCCCCAAGCGAAGATGACCAGCGTGAGCACCATCACTACCTTTTTATTGTTCAGAGCCCAATTGGACAGACCGAATTGGCGGAAGCTAGCTTCCGTATGATTGGTTGGTTGCGTGTTTTCCATTGTGTGTAATGAGTTGCGGAAATACGGGGTTTATTCCCGCTGTTATTTAATGCGTATTTCTTGACCGTCGGAAAGTTTGCGTGCCCCTTTGGATACGATACGCTCTGTGCCGGCAATGCCGCCTATGATCTCCGTGTTACCGTCCGCACTGCGCCCTGTTTGCACAATGACTTTTTTGGCCTTCATGTTTTCTTCAATGAAAACGAAAGGGCGATCCTCAGCATCGCGCATGATCATGGATGATGGCAAGATCACGGCATCGGCCGCTTGGTATTCAATGAAGCGCACATTGCCCACAAGGTTTGGTTTAAGCTCTCCGTTGGAAGGTAAATTCAGCGATACTTCGAAGGTGCGATTGTTGGGGTTGATCACATTGCCAATGCGTGAAACAGTGGTGCGCAAGGTGTCCATATTGGGCAACAATACTTGCACTGGATTGCCCACCTTGATCACCGACAAGTAGTTTTCGCTTACGTCTGCCACCATGTACATACCCGTAAGGTTCACCACTGTCATCACTGGGACAGGATTTCCTGCAGATGCAAATTCACCTTCCTTGCTATAGATTTTATCTACCGTGCCTGCAATCGGAGAGGTGATCACAAATTGCGCTAATTGCTCGCGCACTTGTTTGATTTGTTCCTCGATGCTTTCTTTCTGAGTTTTGGCTTGGAGCATTTGCATTTCGCTGCCAATTTTCTGATCCCACAGTTTTTTCAAGCGATTGTAGTTTTCATTGGCGAGGTCTAAATTCACTTCCAACTGACCGAGTGTTTGACGCACAACAGCGTCGTCTAGCTGAGCCAATTTCTGACCAGCGCCCACACGATCGCCTTCACGCACAAAAATTTTCTTGATGGTACCTCCAGCGGTTGGCCATAGCTTGGCTTGGTTGTCTGTACTAATGATCCCTTGTGTTTGAAAGTAACTATAAAATGCACCTTTGGTCACAGCGGTCAATTCCACCACTGGCGCTTTGATGCCTGTATCCATTAGAGCAATTTGCTCTTCAATGGCAGCGAGTTCTTTGCCCAGGTTGGTTTGCACTTCTTTCAGTGAGTCGCGCTTGGCGATCAAGGCATCAAGAGATGAATTGCCCGTGGAGTTGTCACCGCATGATACCATGACAAGAGCGATGAAAAAGGGGACGATAAAGTATTTCATTTGAAATGTGTTTTTTTTGGAATGTAGTTGAGTGAGATTAGTATTGGCCCAAGGCCTTAGCGAGTTTGTTTTTGCTTTGTAGCATGCGCAGCATAGCCTGAATATAATTTCCTTTGGTGCTGATCAGGTTGGTGTTGCGCGAGGCCAAGTCGAAGCTTGATCCAATGCCTTCTTTGTACTTCAGGTTTTCTTTGTCGTATAGTTGCTGGGCCAGATCCATACTTTGTTTGGAGAGCGCTAAGAGTTGGCTGGCGTTGTTCAATTCGATGCGCGCCGACTCATAGGTCAATTGTGCTTGTTGTTTCACAAAATCCAATTGGCTTTCAAGTCGTTTTACTTCGATGCTTGCCTTCTCTGTCGCATACTTCCGCTGACCACCGCTCAAGATGGGAACGTTGAGGGAAAGCCCCCAGAAATTGCCATAGAGATAAGGCAGTTTTGAGTCGAAAAAGGTGAGTTTGTCACGTTGCGCTTGGGTCTGCACGGTGAAATAACCCGCAAGACTTGGCAAATAAGCGGCCTTCTTGGATTTCACATTGAGTTGCTGCATAGTCAAGCCGCGTTGCACCAACTGAATATCGATGTTCAAAGCAGGGTCGTAGGTGGACATCAATAAGGAAGTGGCGTCGGTGGCCATCAATGCTTCTACTGTATCTGTCAGGATCAGTTCCTCAGAGATGGGCATGCCCATTGCAAATTTGAGCATGCGCAACGAATTGGTCTGTTGATCGCGCGCATATGCAATTTGTATAGCGAGTTCAGAAAGCGCCAGATTGAGTTGATCTACATCTTGTTGCTCGGCAAAACCAGCCTCATACATGGCCCTGGTTTCGGTCACTGTCTGATCGAGACTCAGCCTCGATTTTTCCAACACAGCTACATTTTCTGCAGATACGATCGACAAATAATACAAGTCACTCACTTGGTCTTTGATCTGCTGTTCTGATTTATCGATATTGGACTTTTGGAGCAGTTCGTAGGCTTTGGATGCTTCCAGTCCGACAAGCCAAGTGCCACTGAAAAGCAGTTGAGAAGCCGTCAGCCCCAAGGTAAGATTGAAAGGTTGTTGGAAGCGAATACGCTGCTCATTGGGCCCAAAACTACCGGCTGGAATGATGCTGTAGGGTGCGTAGATATTGTGTTGAAAGGAACCCGATCCCTCCACTTGAGGCAAGCCTGTGGCGATCAACTCTTGGGTTGTTTTTGCCGCTACTTCGGCATCGTAGATTGTGTTTTTGATAACGAAACTGTTTTTGATCGCATAGTCTTGAGCTTGCAATAAACTCATCTGACTTTGCGCTCGCAATGCAGCGTTCGAAATAATAACACTCATCAAGAACAGAATTGTTCCCCTGATTTTTGATGATGATGTGTTTTTCATAAAAGGCGTTTTGGTTGTGTATTAAGTATTGCGTTTTTTGGACTTGAGTTTTAGGTCGAGGTATTCCAGTCCCTTTTCGCTCGCGATGCCGCGAATATGATAACTGAACATCTCTTTATATAGACTTGTCAACGTGAATTGCTCAATCGGAAACATGGACGGATCAAAAATGAGGTCCATTCGTCCGATATATACTTTGTTGATCACTTCGGCGTTGAAGTCTTTGCGGTAATATCCTTCGCGTTGGCCCTTTTTGGTATTTTGCATCATGCAATCAAATACAGCGCGATCGCGGTTTTCTTTCATCGCGCGATATACGTCGGGGTGGTATTTTTGAAGGTCGAACTGCACACTGGGGTGTATGTTTTTGAGAATCCCCAGCACGAACTGCATGATTTCGAGCATCTCATCAATGGCATTAAGGCCTTTGTGACAAATGCTTTGCACGTCTTCATCTTCGCGCATGCAATGAGAGGCCACAGCCTTGCGCACGATGTCTTCTTTGTCTGTAAAAAACTGGTAAAGTGTTTTTTTCGAAATGGACAGATGACGCGCCAAATCATCCATATTGACACTCTTGATGCCATATTGCATGAAGACTTTGGTGGCCTCTGCTAAAATTTTATTTTCTTTTGAATCAATCAAGGCGGCAAATATAATAACAAAAAGAAACGACGGAAACAATTTTGCATCAAAAACGTTTCCTTTGGGTAAAAAGTGTTAAACGGCGAAAGTGGTATATCAACGGCATGTGTTCATTGGAGTGGAAATGCTGTGCATAAGTGTGGTTTAGGGTGTTGGTGGCAGAGGTAACTTCTTTACGGCTGCGTCTCATCGCAGTCAACCTTTGTATGTGGTACCTCAATGAATGTATGGATTTGTTTTTTCCCCATTATTGCGCGGGTTGTGGCGTGTCATTGCGCAATTATCAGAAAGCACTTTGTTTGCATTGCCTCACCAAGTTACCGCGCACCCGCATGCATGACTTTGTAGATAACCGATTAGAAAGATTGCTGTGGGGGCGGGTATCCTATGCCAGTGCTTCGGCTTTTTTGCGCATGCCAAAAAACAGCGAAGTGCATCGGATGATCCACGAACTTAAATACAAAAGCAACCAAGCCATTGGGTTGGAATTGGGGACTATGTTCGGGGCAGAGCTTAGGTCCAGCGAACGTATGTCGCATTTCGACTATGTGATTCCTGTGCCTTTGCATCCCAAACGATTGAAAGAAAGGGGTTACAATCAGTGCGACTCCATCGTGCAGGGGGTAGCAGAATCCATGCAGACCTCGTATAGTTTGGACAACCTGGTCAGAAATCATTATAATGCCTCACAAACACGGATGAGTCGCTACAAACGGTGGCAAAATGTAGAAGCCATCTTCCGCG
This sequence comes from Flavobacteriales bacterium, assembly GCA_027488055.1. GTDB lineage: Bacteria > Bacteroidota > Bacteroidia > Flavobacteriales_D > Sanyastnellaceae > CANHSF01. The sequence continues at coordinate 7,992 of JAIYCK010000177.1, forward strand.
TAGTCGATCCCGGTGCCCTCGAGCATGCACATGTCTTGCTGGTGGATGATGTGATTACAACAGGTTCTACGATCGAGGCTTGTGCCAATGTGCTCGCAGATATCAAAGGCATTCGGATTTCGATTGCCTCACTAGCCATTCCGCAGGTATGATCATTCGCCTAAGAGGGCGCGCACGGCGTCCATGCCATTGCCGTAAAGCATCAAACCCAATAGCAGCACCATGCCAACCAATTGTGAACGTTCCATAATCTTTTGACTCACAGCCCGGCCCGTGATCATTTCCCACAGCAGGAAAATGACATGACCGCCGTCCAAGGCAGGGATGGGTAAGATATTCATGAAGGCGAGTATCAGGGAGATCAACGCTGTGCGTTCCCAGAAAATTTGCCAGTCCCATTCCTTTGGAAACAGCTTCGCAAAAGTGGCAAAACCGCCCACTTGGGTGGCTCCTTTTTTACTAAACAAAAAGCGCAGTTGACTTGCATAGTCCGTCACGGTTTCCCACGCTTCGCTGGCTCCATTGGAAAGGGCGCTACCGATACCATATTCGAGATGAGTGAAATTTAAAAAAGTTGCTGGAGGGACAGCCATTACGCCAATTTTACCCTCGGCATCGGTGGTGCACGCAAGCATACCAGACTCTCCATTGCGCAAATAGTGAATCGTCACCGATGTGTCTTTGTTTTTTTGAAGTTGAGAGAGCAAGTCTGCATAGTACTCACTGCGGTACTCGTTGATGCCCACGATTTGATCACCCTCAAGTAAGCCAGCTGTTTTTGCACCTGAAGTCTCTGCAAACTCCTGAATCACGAAGGGAACTCTGACCATGAAACAACCTGATTTCACACCGCTATCGACGAGCAATTGACCGAAATCTGCTGGCAATTGGAGGTCCAAAAGGCTATTGTTGCGCATCACTGTGATGGACTTCGGATCGTCCAATAGGATGGTTTTGTTTACTTTTTCTTGACCAGCAGGTTTTACTCCATCGATGGCTACTATTTTATCTCCATCTTGAAATCCGTATTGGTACATGATGGGATGGCAATGCAAACCATAAGTTGCATTTTCAACAGCCAAGGTGTCGCGGCCCCATGTGAACAGAATCGCCGAGTAGATCACGCAACCGACAAAAATGTTGACCACCACACCGCCGATCATGATGATGAGGCGCTGCCAGGCTGGTTTCGATCTGAATTCCCACGGTTCCGCGGGTTTGTCCAACTGATCTTTGTCCATGCTTTCATCCACCATACCAGCTATTTTCACATAGCCACCCAAAGGCAACCACCCAATTCCATAGGTTGTTTCGCCTACCTTTTTCTTGATCAAAGAAAAGTAAGGGTCAAAAAAGAGGTAAAATTTTTCGACACGTGTCTTGAATAATTTGGCGGGGATAAAATGACCCAATTCGTGCAGAATGATCAACAACGAAAGGCTCAGGATCAATTGAAATAAAAGCATGTAAAAATATTATTCTTGTTTACGTGGCTAAGTTAGCTCAATATGCGGGACGATGCATGCGCGATAACAACAATTAGGAGCGGATTCCATCCCATTTTACTCGGCGTCAGATCACAGACAGCCAACATTTCATGGCTTGAAATAAAGTTGGTTAGAGAGTAGGTCCAATCTCTTTTGATGAGTTACCCCTTGATCTGATTCATATAGGCTGCAACGTATTTGCCAATGACATCGAATTCCAGATTAACGGTATCGCCTG
>JAIYCK010000262.1 GCA_027488055.1 Flavobacteriales bacterium
CCTCGAGAAATTGGACTTTCCAGAGAAGGAGGATATGCGCAAGGAATATGCTCCTGGTGGTGAGGCCCTGTTGGTGCACATTTCGAATTTCCGCCCGGTCAAGAGAATCACCGATGTAATTGGCATATTTGCTCGCATGCATGAACAGATTCCTTCGCGATTGATCCTTGTGGGAGATGGCCCAGAAAGATCCAAGGCGGAACAACTTTGCAGGGAACTAGACTTGGGCGATAAGGTTCTATTTATGGGTAATGTAAAAAACCCAATACAGGTATTGAGCATTGCAGATTTGTTTTTATTGCCTTCCGAAAGCGAAAGTTTTGGCTTAGCAGCTTTAGAGGCTATGGCGTGCAGCGTGCCCGTCATTAGCACGAATACAGGCGGCCTGCCTGAGGTCAATCGCCATGGTGTTACCGGAATGATGAGCGACGTGGGTGATGTAGATGATATGGCCAAAAATGCGATTTACTTGCTGTCAGATCGCCAGCGACTAGAAAAATTCCGCAAACAGAGTTATGCCCGCGCCAAGGAATTTACCATTGAGAAAATTTTACCACTTTATCAATCTTTGTATCAATCAGTTCTTTCTGAAGTATGAGTAATACGGCTGCCCCGAAGTTCATCGGCAAGCGATTTACAGTGTCGCGTACACATGAAACGTTGCAAATTCGAATCAATCAAAAAGTAGAACGTTGGCAAGAAGCGCTCCTCATCGCTTGGGTGCTTGCATGGACGTTTTGTGGTGGAGTATTTTTGTTTGAACTCCTGCGCGCTCCTGATACAGAGGCGATGTTCACCTTTCGATTTGCCATGGGGATTATGTTGGTGTTCTGGTTCTTCATTTGGTGGCGCACACTGAAAGTCCTTTTGTGGAGAATATTGGGACAAGAGATCATCACATTTTCAAAAGGAAAAATGAGCATTCAAAATGCGTTTGGGAAATGGGGGCGAGTGGAATCCTTCGGGTTTGAGAATATGTTCAAACTGGGGATGATCAAAAGTGAGCCCACTTCTTTTCTTGGCTTTTTGGATGATAGCTTTTGGATTATGGGTGGAGAGCGAGTTGGATTTTCGTATGCAGGTTCCAAAGTCCGTTTCGGGAAGCAGCTCTCGGTCAAGGATTGCGAGTATTTGATCCGAAGCATTGAAGCCGCCATGCGCGAGTTCAAGACGAAGTAAGTTTTTCAGGACTGTGGAGTGGAAGAGGACATGTAGTCCAAAAAGTAGGACAGGGCCATTTCATAACCAGCCAAGCCAAAACCACTGATCATGCCGCGCGCATGAAAGCCTGTAAGGCTTTGATGGCGAAACTCTTCTCGTGCGTGCAGATTGGAAATATGTACTTCTACAACCGGACTGGATATGGCTTCGATTGCATCGCGCAGGGCAACACTTGTATGGGTATAACCTCCTGGGTTGAAGATGATGCCATCAAAGGAAAATCCTTTTTCATGCAATTTGTTAATCAATTCACCTTCCACATTGCTCTGATAATATTCCAATTGTACGTCGGAATAGGCTTTCTTCAAAGTCTGAAAAAAACTCTCGAAATCGTCGTGGCCATAGATCTCTGTATTTCGTTTTCCCAATAGGTTGAGATTGGGCCCATTGACGATGATAATGCGCAACATAATTGTTTAAGATCGCTTGGTTTTGAGGGTTTCTTGTTTCCAAGTTCCTTCGCTGATACTCTTGCCGTTTTTGAAATAATAGGTCCCTGTTTTAGATACCACCTTGCGGTATTTGTCGATCTTATTGCCCACTTTCACAGTGCGCTCAGTCACCATTTTTTCGCCCAACTTAAAAGAATTCTCAGTGACACCTTCTGGCAATGTTTCAGTGCCTTCTACTACCAAATATTCTTCTTCCGATTTCCGATCCCCACGTTCTTGAGCTTTCAACTTTTCTGCTGCGGTCATTTGTGCCAGTTGTGATTTCTGGCGCTGTTCGATCGTGGAAAGTTCGATTTCGGCTTTCTTGGACTCAATGGCCATGGCTCGGCTGGCGCGCTCTTCATCTTTCCCTTCACTTAAGGTTTCTTTGGCTTCTTTGGTGTTTTCTATTTTATCCTTTCTCACCTGAATTTTTTCTTCACTCGAGCTTCTTTTGTCCTGCAATTGTTGCACCGCTGTATTGTTCTTGTCTTGAATGCGATCTGCTGTTTCTTGCTGCTTAGCAGTGCCTTTGTCCATCAATTCTTTGGCTTGTTCTTTCTTCTGATTGACGCGGTCTTCGTTGCTCGTTTGAATATCGGCCTGCTTCGTGGCGCGCTCAATGGATTCCTCTTGCAATTCTGTTTTGCGCTCAGCGAGTTTAACTGACTTGGATTCTTGGTATCGATTATTGCCTTTTAAATCTGCTTGCTGCTGCTTCTTCTCTTCGTTCTTGTCATTGTTTTCTGCGATTCGACTTTCCGAGGTGCTTTGATAAGTAGACTTGTTTTCTTGCTGATCTTTTTTCTTCTTGTCATTTTCTTCTGCGGTCTTGACGAGCGCTTCAGTTCCCTTGGAAGTTAAATTGGTTTGGCTGGTCTTTTGATTCGCCGCTTTGTCTGTATTTTTTTCAATAAGATCTTTGCTGTCGCTTTGAGCCTTCTTTTGAAAACTATTGTATTCATCCTTGCGCTGCACCAGTTCATTTGTTTTATCGCGATTCCGATCAGCTGCGTTCTCTGCATAAGTCTGCTTGGCTGTTTCCAGCTCATTGAGCTGATCGCGCTTTTCAGCGCGCATTTCGCTTGAATGTGTATTGCCTGATTTGATCAGACTATCGTTTTTGAATTTTTTATCTTCAATCGCTTTGTAACGGGCTTGTTCTTCCAATTTACGGGCATTGCGATAATATTCTTCAAGCTCACTCTCTGCTTGCTCATTGGCACTGGATGTCCAATCATTGCTTCCTTCTAGTTTAGATTTATCTCTTGCAGCACGATCTTCCTCTTGTTTACGCAACGTGGCATCCTTTTCGGCTTTGATGCGGGCTTCAAGGTCGGCTTTCTTTTTGGCTAGTTCGGCCGCATCGGCATCGGCTTTGGCGCGGGCTGCTGCATTAGCATCTTCTTTTTTGCGTGCCGCCAACGCATCATTTTCCTTCTCTCGAAGCATCTGTTCGATTCGCTCCAATTTCGATTTGGGGTAAGATGCATCTGTTTTGATCGCCAATGCTTCTTCATAGCTGGATTTGGCTTGATCAAGTTCGTTCTTTTCAAAGAGTGCATCGGCTTCAGTGATTTTTGCTTGGTATCGCTTTTCAAGTTCGGCTTGCGCATTGGCCGCCTTGGCACTTTCGGAGTTGCTGTCAGCTTCCTTTTGGGCAGCTGCGATCAAATCTTGCATGGTTTTTATTTTCTGGCCAGGCAAGGATTCATCGGGCTTTATGCGTTGTGCATCTTTGTAAAAATTAATCGCAGCATCATATTTCTTCGACTCGGCATTGTCATCGCCCATCTTCATTTTGTCGTCATATTCTCGCTGGCGTTTGAGCTTATCTGCCTCATTGGCTAACATGGCATCAAGTGCAGTTTGAGCCTTCAAAATTTGATCCTTTGGATACTTCTCATTGGGCAAAATGGCTAGCGCCTCTTGATATTTTTCAAGTGCTACACCAAAGTCTTTGTTCGCGAATTTTTTGTCAGCATCCGCAATGAGTGCATCGAAGCGCTTTTTTTCTTCTGCTTGTTTGGCTGAATTGGCCTCGTCGCCCATGGCCTTCTGAGCCAAGGTAATCTGATTCTTTGGGTAGGTTTCCTCGCTCAAGATGGCTTGTGCAGCCTTGTACTGATCAATGCATTCGCTGTATGCTTTGGCTTTGAAGTTTTTATCGGCTTCTTTGATCAGGTCGTCATATTGCTTGCGCTCTGCTGCCGCCTTTGCGGTGGCCGCGGCGTCGCCCATGGCCTTGTTGCATGCACTGATTTGATCTTTAGGATACATTTCAGTTGGTTTTACAACTTGGGCTTCTTTGTATTTCGAGATCGCTGCATCATAGGCTTTTGCTTTGAAATCTTTATCAGCTGAAGCAATCAGTTCATCGTACCTTTTTTGTGTATCTCCCGCGGCTATTAGTTTCTCAGCTTCTTTGATCTGATCTCCCGGATATGTTATTTTGGGCATAAAGCCTTGCGCTTCTTTGTATTTGGCGATGCTTCCTGCATAATCCTTCGTCCCGAATTTTTTATCTGCCTCGGCAATGGCTGCATCATATTTTTTCTTCGACTCTGCATTTTTTTCCAATTCCGCAATTTCCGCTAACTTGTCTTTTGGCAATGCTTCGGCTGGCTTCAATTTGGAGGCTTCTTCGAAAGCTTTCTTTGCATTTGCAAAGGATGAAGTTTTGATCTGAGCGTTGCCGTCGTCGATGAGTTTTTTGTATTTCGCCTCAAGTTCTTTGCCCTGATTGAGTTCGTCTAACTTCTTTTGGGCATCCTCTTTTTTCTTCTTGACAGCCGCATCATTCGGAAAAAGGGCGAGGGCCTCCCCGTATTTTTGAATACCATCTGCATATTTTACGGAAGTCACGAATTGGTCGCCTGCTGCCACCAAGGCATCAAAATCTTTTTTCTTTTTTTCATCATCTTTTGATGAATTCTCTATACGTTTAAATTCATTGGTGATTTTTGACATTTGCTTTTCTGTATAGTCAAAGTCAAAAGCAATTGCATTTTCCTGAGAATTAAAACTAGCGATGCCAAAAGGTTCTTTGACCAAGTCCATATTGAATCCTTCTGCCGCCACGAACAGGGTAATATCCATGTCGGTCTGAAATCCACCGGTCTTGTCTTCGGCAGGGATGTTCTTGGTGTCAAAGCGCACCACTTTTGGCAAGTAGCCCGACTTGGTAAATTTGAAATCATAAACAGACCCTAATGGCACATTGATTTCATATTTGCCGCTTGCTCCTGGATCGAAAGTGTCAAACTGCACTCCGTCTTTGATCACAACAACCAAAGCTCCCTCTAGCTTCTTTTTCGTGGATTCATCCTTGATCATACCGTAGATCTCTAGCACACCTGCTTGCGCAAAAGACAGGATGGAAGCGCACATGAGCGCTACTAGAAGGATAAGGTGTTTTATCAATTGAGTCATTTATTAATTTGATTTCATCAATTTTTATTCGCTGGTCTGAAGAGCAAACTGGGTAAACGTATGATGCATCTTCTATTTAACGTAAAACGTATTGGATTGTTATCCTTTTGTTGTCCATTTTTTTATTAGTAACGGCTAGTTCCGGTTTCGCTCTCCCACATTTCTGGGGTGATGGCCCGCTGATCTTTGGAGTAATAATTTCCTCCTTGCTGTATCACTTTCTTGTAAACAAAAGTTTTATCTGCTGATTTGTATGTCAATTGGGTAATTTCTTTGTTGCCCTGCTTCCAATTTTTCGTGTCTATAAGTTCTTTGTTTTCAGTCTCTTGGGGCTTTGGTTTGCTCGCTTGAGGATAGGTGCGATGGCGAATCGGACGAGTTGCTGGACCTGTTTTCTGATCCTTTCTTTGGGCGTATTTGGAATATCGACCGCGTTTTGCTTTATGAAATGCCTCGTCATCGCGATATTGCTTTTGTACCGCGGCATACCGAGCCAATAATTCCTCATTGAGATGTGGTTTTTTTTCAGGTGCCGCAGTTTGACTGTTGTACAGTATAGCTATCTTCTGCATTTGATCGTCATCCGTATCGGCCGTAGCGCCATCCAAAATAGTCGGCTCTTCGATGGGATCCTCTTGAACCAATGGCTCATCCATTGGTAAGCTATCTATTGGTGCCGGTACAATTGGATCGGGCATGGGCAGACTGTCTATTGGCTCCACAATAGGTTCAATAACCGGCTCCACGATGGGTTCAACAAGGGGCTCGACAATAGGCTCAATCAAAGGCTCCACTATGGGTTCCACGACAGGCTCCACAATAGGTTCCGGAATTGGTTCCGGCTTAGGCTCCGGCTTGGGCTCTGGTATTGGCTCTGGTTTGGGTTCTGGCTTGGGCTCTGGTATTGGCTCCGGCTTTGGCTCTGGTTTTGGCTCAGGCTTAGGCTCCGGCTTAGGCTCCGGCTTAGGCTCTGGTTTTGGTTCCGGCTTGGGCTCTGGTTTTGGTTCAGGCTTGGGCTCTGGCTTTGGTTCCGGCTTGGGCTCTGGTTTAGGCTCTGGCTTTGGTTCTGGCTTAGGAGCTACAACTGGTTCCGCTGGCTTGGCAGGTTTTTCTGCGAGGCGTGCGCGGCATTCAGCGATTTGTGCTTTGGGGAAATTTTCATCTGGAAACAACACCAAAGCCTTTTCGTAATTAGCAATAGCGGCCTCCCACTGAAAAAACTTAAAATTGTTATACGCCTTAGCCAAAAGGCGGTCGTACTCGATGCGCGTATTGTAGCTTTTCATAGCTTGCTGCGTCGTGTAGATCATTTCCTTGGGATAAGCCTCTTTGGGCTTCAAAGCTTTGGCCGCTTCAAAAGATTTCAGCGCTTCGTTCCAGTTTTTTTGATCAAAAAAGTCTTCACCTGCTTTCAATTTCGCTTCGTAGTCGGCATCGCATTTGGCCTGCTTGTCTAGTTCTTGAATTTTTTTCTTGGCAGCAGCGAATCGAGCAGGGGCTGGTTCCTTTTTTGGAAAAATCTTCAAGGCTGCTTCAAAGCTAGCGAGGGCGTCTCGATAGCTCTCTGAGGTCATTTCAGCGTCGCCTTTTGCAATGAGGTCGTTGAATTTCTTCTCCATTCCCAAAGGATCGCGGGCAATGGCGCGCAATCGCTCTAATTCGCTTTCAATAGCAACTTGGCGCTTTTCTGCATATGTTTCGTCTGCGGCAATCAACTTCGAAGTGCCGTTGAAAGCCATTTTGGTCATGGCATCTCGCAACAAATCCAAATTAAAACCAGGTGGTATTTTGAAGAGCTCTCCATGCGCTTCAACTTTGAACTCATTGCGCCGTTCTTCTTCAGGAATATTCCGTGTATCAATCCAAATGACTTTGCTAGCATAATCTGGATGGTTGAATTTCACCTCATAGACATGGCCCATGGGCAACTTCAATTCGTATTTCCCTCCAAGTCCAGAGGAGAAGTCTTCATACGATTGACCATCTTGGAAGACAGCAATATTGACATTGATGAGTTTGAGATGTGTGGTGTCGTCTTGCAATTTACCATACACGATCACCTCATTCTTTTGGGCAGAAGCCGAAAGCAGCAACAGCCACATGACAGCGGTGGCTAAGCAGATTCGTATATGTGCTAATGCATTCCGTTTCGACATCCAATCCCCATTTGCGGGTTTAACTCAGGTTGTGCCGAAAGTACGCCAAATTACTGAATTATGAAAGTCATTTAACAACAATAGGGAGTTCGGAAGTGCCTCGAAAGTGCTTTCCAGCCGCCTTAGTTGTTTTCGAGGCGATCGCATATGGCATTGGCCACTTTCACACCGTCGATTGCTGCACTGACAATACCTCCTGCATAACCCGCCCCTTCAGCGCACGGGTAAAGATTGGTGCATGACGGATGTGCCAAGTTCACGGGGTCCCGAGGTATTCGAACTGGACTGCTGGTGCGGCTTTCAGGCGCTACCATGAGGGCATCACCTGAACCAAAACCGTTTAACTTTTTATGAAATTGGGCAAGACCCGCTCGCAATCGGGTCACAATGAATGCTGGTAGAACCACGTCCATTTCCACCGAGACGAGACCTGGCTGGTAAGAACATTTTGGCAAATCAACCGACTTGGTCTTTTTTAGAAAATCGGAAATACGCTGGGCTGGAATTGCCTGTGTGCCGCCTGCCGCGACATGGCACTTTTGTTCTATTGCTTTTTGAAACGCAAGTCCAGCCAAGGCTCCATGCGTGTGATAGGCGGGAATGTCTTCCCAATCGACGGTCACAACCATTCCACTATTGGCCCAATAATTATTGCGTTTGCTTGGTGACCAACCATTTGTGACCACCTCGCCTGGGGCCGTAGCGCAAGGCGCAATGATTCCTCCGGGACACATGCAGAATGAGTACACACCCTTGCCATCCACTTGCTCCACAAGGCTATAGGAGGCCGGTGGCAAATGCGGTCCACGCTCTTCGCAATGATATTGGTTGCGATCGATGAGTGTTTGAGGATGCTCAACACGAACGCCCAAAGCAAAGGATTTAAACTCAATATCCACATTGCGGCGATGCAGTAGCTCAAAAATATCGCGAGCGCTGTGGCCTGTGGCCAGGATCACGCTATCAGCAAGAATTACAGAGGAATTATTCACTTCCACTGAGGCAATCCGGTTATTTTCAATATGGAAATCAGTGAGTTTTGTATTAAAATGAACTTCTCCACCCGCTTCA